>NZ_JACEGK010000265.1:0-10590 GCF_056859195.1 Streptomyces sp. NH27 | reverse complement strand
CGATCGCAGCCGTCGTCGACGACCGCCTCACCGTCTACACCCGCGTCCGCACCTCCGCGCGGCGGGCATGACGTCATGGAATCCCTGACGCTCACCGCCTGGCGGCCCGCGCGCTTTCTGGTCGTCGCCCAACTCGACCTCACCCCACAGCAGTTGAGCGGGTGTTCTGCCTTGTCGCGACGACGGGGGCCCGAGTACTGAGGGACTCAGCTCGCGCCCGGGCCGAAGTCGTTCTTGTGGGCGTCGTAGTGGGCGCGGTTCGCCTCGATGACGCGGTCCACCGCTTTGGACACCTCGCTGCGGTCCCGGGTGCGGCCGGCTCCGCCGACGGCCGGCGAGGACCGTTTGCGGTAGGAGTCGCGGGCGTGGCGCCACTTGCGGGTCGGCCACCACAGGCCGCTGCGGTCGGCGGCCGCGTCGACGTACACGTGCCTGCCGTACCACTGCTCGGCGGACATGCACATGGCCCAGTCCTCCGCGGCCAACTGCCTGAGTATCTCTCCGAGGACGTACAGCGATGTCCGGGGGAAGCCCGGCTCGGCCGGCAGGTCCCGGGCCGTGTCGATCGCCGCCGCGATGGCCGCGGGTGAAGCGGGCAGTTCCAGCGACTCCATGACGGATATGACGTCGTCTCTCGTGGGGCGGTACCGCGACCGCCACCACTTCGGCTTCCTCATGGCCACCCCTTACCCCGATCCGGCCCGGACCCGACGGGTTCGTGGCGGTCGTCTGCACCCGTGGAGCGATGCCGGGTGCGATGTGGCTAGCTTGCTAGGATCGCTCCTGTGAGTGACGAAGAGGTCAAGCAGTTCAACGTGTACCTGCCGCTCGGGCTCATCAAGCAGGTCAAATATCACGCCATCGAGTCGGGTTCGTCCCTCTCGGCGTTGGTCGCGGACGCCCTGCGCGCCTACCTCGACGACACCCATGAGCAGCGACGGCAATCGTCCGAGAAGGAGAGCTGATATGACGACCGAAGGCATCGAGGCCGTGTTCCTGACGACCCACAACTGGGGCAAGGCGGCGAAGTTCTTCCAGGCACTCGGCTACGAGCTGGAGTTCTCGACCGACCACAACTCCGGTCGGCTCCGCAACGGCGACGGTCCCTACGTGTTCATCGCCGAGGTCCCCGAGGACCGGGAGCCCCAGGCCCAGATGGTGTTGAAGGTGCCGGACGCGGACACGTTCCGTCCCGACCCCGCCGTCGAGGTGGTCACGCCGTTCGAGGACACCCACTTCGGCACCAGGGAGATGACCGTCCGCGACCCCGACGGCCGACTGTGGAGCCTCCAGGCTCCGGCCGGGAACTGACCGCGACGAAACCGACCGCGACGAAAGGGAGCGCCATGGCCGACGAACGGACCGGGGCACCGGACAGCAGCGCGGTGCGCACCGCCCTCTGGCGGGCGCTGCACGTGCAGGTCGATCCGCCGCCCCACGTGATCGAGGACGAGATCGGCCTGCGGCTGGCGGCCCCCGACGACGACTGGCGGCGCCGCCCGGACATGGACCCGAACGGCACCCGCGGGTTCCGGGCGGCCATCGTGGCCCGCGCCCGATTCATCGAGGACCTGGTCGCCGAGCAGGCCGGGCGCGGCGTCACCCAGTACGTCGTCCTGGGGGCCGGACTCGACACTTTTGCCCAGCGCAGGCCCGAAATCGCCGCCCACCTGCGGGTCTTCGAGATCGACCAACCAGGCACGCAGGCATGGAAGCGCCGCCGCCTGATCGAGCTGGGCTACGGGGTCCCCGACTGGCTGCGACTGGTGCCGGTCGACTTCGAGGCGGACGGGGACTGGTGGCAGCAACTGTGCGACGCCGGGTTCGATCCCGGCCGGCCGGCGGTCGTCGCCTGCACCGGCGTCAGCATGTACCTCACGAAGGACGCCACCGCGGCCACCCTGCGTCGGCTCGCCGGGCTCGCCCCCGGCTCGACGTTCGCGCTGACCTTCATGCTGCCGACCGAACTCCTCGACGACGCCGATCGCCCCGCACTTGAGGCGACCAAGCCGCAGGCACGAGCAGCCGGAACGCCGTTCATCAGCTTCTACACCCCGCGCGAGATGCTGGCACTGGCCGCTGGTATCGGCTTCAAGGACGTGCGACACGTGCCGGGTTCGGCGCTCGCGAGACGCTACTTCGCCGATCGGACCGACGGCCTTCGCCCGTCGAGCGGCGAGGATCTGCTGGTCGCCACCACCTGACGCGCTTCGGCGACCACATGCTCGCGGAAGCGGGGAGTACCCGCGGATGCGGGACGGGCTCTGGTCGGGCTCTGGTCGGGAGACGGGCTGTCGGGGCTCGGCCGTCGTGGTGGGCTGATCCGGGTCCGATCATGCCCCCGGGTCGGCCACCCCCGTTTCGAAGGCCAACACGACCGCCTGGGTGCGGTTGTTGACGCCCAGCTTGGCCAGCACGTTGCCCACATGGGTCTTCACGGTCTCCAAGCTCACCACCAGCCGGGCGGCGATCTCCTGGTTGGACAGCCCCCGCGCCATGAGCCGCAGCGTCTCGGTCTCGCGGCCGGTGAGCGCGGCGAGCACGGAGGCGTCCCGTCGTACGGGCCGGCCGGCGGCCATCCGGCGGACCGCGTCCGGGAACAGCACGGAGTCACCGGCCATCACCAACCGGATGGCGTGCGCGATCTGTTGTGCCGGGGCCCGCTTGCGGATGAAGCCGCTGGCGCCCGCCCGCAGGGCGTCCCATACGTACTCGTCGTTCTCGAAGGTGGTGATCACCACGACCTTCGGCGGGTCGGGCAGTGTCCGCAGCCGCCGGGTGGCATCGATCCCGTCCACCTTCGGCATGCGCACATCCATCAGCACCACATCCGGTCGCAGCCGGGTCACCGCGGCAACCACCTCGGCGCCGTCGGCGGCCTCGCCCACCACGTCCAGGTCGGGCTTGGCCGACAGCAGCGTCCGTAGGCCGGTGCGGGTCAGCTCGTCGTCGTCCACGACGAGCACGGTCACGGGCGGGTGAGCGTCCAGGCCCGGCGCGTCGGTGCCGTTCATGACGCCGACCCTAGCGGTATCCGGACCAGGAGCCGCCAGAGCGCTCCCCCCGCGTCCCCGTCCCCGTCGTCGCTGCCGCTGGTGTCCACGACCCCGGCGTGCGTCTCCCCCCGAAGCAGCCGCACCCGATCCCCGATACCCCGCACACCATGGCCCCCGGGCCGCTGTCGGGCAGGTGTCCCCGCACCGACCGGATTGGTCAGCTCCACCTCCAGCCATCCGTCGCGCACCGTCGTCCGCAGCCGGATCCCGGCCTTCCCACCGTGCCGCAGGGCATTGGTCAGCCCCTCCTGGACGACCCGGTACGCCTCCCGCGATACCGTGGCCGGCACCCGGGCCAGGTCGCCTTGGACCTCCACGGCCAGCTCCGTGCCCGTTCCGCGGACTCCCGCCACCAGCGGGCCCAGGTCCGCGAGGGTCGGCCGGGGCACTGTGGACGGCCGCTCCTCCCGCAGCATCCCGAGAACATGGTCGAGATCGTCCATGGCGGCCCGAGAGGTCTCCTCGATGCTGTTCAGGGCGCGCCTGGCCCCGGCCGGGTCGGTGCCCATCAGCTCCACCGCCACGGCTGCCTGGATCGTGGACGCCGTCAGGGTGTGGCCGATCGAGTCGTGCAACTCCTGAGCCAGCCGGTTCCGTTGGGCCAGCAGATTCATCCGCTCCTCGACGGCGGCCAGCCGCTCGCCAGACCGGTGGCCGAGGAACACCGGCGCGAGCGGCCGAAGCACGGCCGCGCCGCCGAGCGCGACCCCGACCGCCAGCGCCACACATCCCACCGCCGGCAGCAACGCCCACGCTCCCCGCCAGCCTTCCCCGATCCGCAGGGACAGCCCGAACACGGCCATGCGCTCCTCACCGCCCAGCCAGACCGAAGGAAACGCGACCGCGCCAAACGCGGCCAAGCACGAGACCGCCGTCACCGCCCCACCGAGCAGCATGTGCAGCACCAACCACAGCGACGTGCGCAGCCGGTTGACCCGGTGCCACCCCGTCGTGTCCACCGGCGCGGGCAGACCGGCCCCCAGCAGCCCGTTGGCCAGCCGCACGCTCGCGCGCCTGGCCGTCAGAGAAGCGCCCATGGTCACGGTCACCACGGCGAACGCGAGCACGAAGCCCAGCACGCGGAGCCCCACCGGCCACCTCGGCGGTGCGAACACCATCGCCGCCGTCAGCGGCGGAAGGCTCATGGCCGCGCCCAGGGCCGCGTACATCCAGTCCCGGAACACAGTCCCGCGCGAAGGCGGGCGAATTGATTTACGCACGGTCGGACCGTACCTGTGCGCCACGCCCGGTCGCCTCCCCCGAAAGAGCCAGAACGCGTCCCGACAGCGGGGGAACCGTAATTCGCTCCTGATGGTGATACGCATCCTGCTGCCGAATGCGAGGGTTGGGAACCGTAAACCCCAATGCGTTGCACCACAATTGCAGAAGTCGAAAGGCGAACACGTTCGTGCCCTCCAACCATTCGCAACCCGTCACCCGCAAAGGCGTGACGGCCTTCCTCGTCATCTCATTCGCCGGAACCTGGCTGTGGCTGCTGTTCGCCCGAGCGGTACTCGGCCTGTCCCCGTTGAACCCCCTACTGCAACTTCCCGGCTTCTGTATGCCCGGCATCGCCGCAGTGGTCGTCCGCCGCTGGATCACGAAGGAGGGGTTCGCCGACGCCGGACTGAAACTCCGCCTCAAGGTTGCCTGGCGCTACTACGCCATAGCCCTGCTGGGGCCGCCGCTCATCGCGGCGGCCACCCTCGCTCTCGCCGCGGCGACGGGCCTGTGGGACCCGGACCTGTCCGGCCCGGGAGGGATGCCCGGAACGAAGGAACTGGCGTCCGTCCTCGGCCTCATGGCTGTGGCACTGGTCCTTACCCCCGTCTACGCGGGCGAGGAATTCGGCTGGACCAGCTATCTCAGGCCGCGCCTTTTCGGCGGCCGTACGGCGCCGTCCGTCATTGCCACGGGCCTCATCTGGGCGGTATGGCACTTTCCACTGGCCTTCATCGGCTACATCGAATTCACGAACGTGGTGATCGGCCTGGTGGTGTGGACGCTGTCGATCCAGCTCCAGGAAATCATGCTCATGTGGCTGTACCAGCGCAGTGGCAGCGTCTGGGTCGCGAGCCTGGCCCACGCAGGGAACAACATGGTCCTCTTCCTGATCCTCGGTGACGTGCTCGACGAGGGGCAGGGCATGGGCGCGGTCACCCCCATGCTGCTGTCCCTTGTCCCCATGGCCGCCGTCTGCCTGTGGATCGTCGGCGGCCGAAGGCTGACAAGCGAGCGCCGGTTCCCGGACCTGATGCTCGCACGGCATGGCGGTGCAACGGACTGAGGCCAACCGCGGACGCGCACCCACCGGTGGTCGCTACCGTCGAGCTCGCCGAGCCGCGGGACCTTGCGGTCACGGCGCCGGAACGCCGGGGGAGTTGGAAGCCGACAGGTGTGTTCGAGGCGACCGTTGCCGCCGGGTCGGCCGCATCGATGGCGGCAGCCGCGCTGATCGTCATCGGCGAATATCCGTTGTTTCTGCGGCGGATGCTACGGAGACTCCGATGAGTTTCGCCCGCGTCGGGAGTCTCCTGTGGTGACCGCCGAAGCGGCGCCGTACGACGGGCCGTCGAAGCACGTCGTACGACGCCGCCCGGCACGAGCTATCCACGGAGGACCTCATGACGACCCCGCCGAACGACCCGACCACCCCGCCGACTGACTCGGCCCGCCCGCCCGTCGTGGACCTGGCCACCTGGCAGGCCGCCCGGGACGAGCTGCTGCTCCGCGAGAAGGCCCACACCCACGAGGGCGACGCGATCGCCGCGGCCCGCCGCCGGTTGCCGATGGTGGAGTTCGACGGGACCGTCGATGTGGTCGGGCCCGACGGCCCGGTCCCGTTCCTGGACCTGTTCCAGGGGCGCGACGAGCTCGTGGTCTACAAGCACATGTGGCACGACGGCGCGCCGCACCAGGGCCAGTGCGAGGGTTGCACCGCCGCCGCCTGGCACTTGAAGGACGCCGTCTACATCAACGCCCGCGGGGTCTCGTTCGCCATCGTGACCACGGGTCCCTGGGACGAGGTGGCTCCCTTCGTCGAGTTCATGGGCTACACCCAGCCCTGGTACTCGGTGCGCGACGTGGAGGGGCCGGCCGGCGGCGCGATGGGCTACCTCACCAGCTATCTGCGCGACGGCGACCGCGTGTTCCTCACCTACTCCACGACGGGCCGCGGCAACGAGCGGGTCATCGGTTCCTTCGCCCTGCTCGACATCACGCCCTACGGCCGCGGCGAGGCGTGGGAGGACAACCCCGACGGCTGGCCCGAGGGCCGCGACGCGTGCTGGTACTGGCGCTCGGACGTCGACGGCAACTCCACCTGGGGCCCGACCGGCCGCCCGGTCCCGCAGTGGACCCGTCCCGGCGCGACCCCCGAGGAGACCCTCGGCCGCCAGGACCACTGCCACTGATGCGGCTTCCCCGACAAGGGAGTTGACCCCGGCCCTGGCTCCGGCGGCCCCCGTCCCCGATGCCACCCGTCTCGCCCGCCGCCCCGGTGCGCAGCCGCACTCTCAGCCGGGGACCAGAGGCGCGTCAGGCGGATCACCTGCCGTCTAGACCCCCTAGACTCATCCATCTAGGGGGACTAGAGTCCATCTCTCGTCCCGAGGAAGGTGCCGAGTATGGATTTGCCCGAGATCGTGGCTCATCGCGCCGACGGTGGGTGGATGCTCGAAATGGATGGACTCGCCGCCGCCTACGTTCGCCGCCTCAGTGAGGCAGCCGGGTGCGGACGTGCGCTCATGAAAGCCGCGGACGTACCCGGGGTTGAGCACGGCGTCCAACTCAAGGTCGACCTCGGCGACGAACTCAACCGACGCGTCAAGGCTTCAACCCAGGCAACCGTTGACGCTCACAAGGCCCAACTTCAAGCGGCGGCGGAGCTTCGACGAACAGCGTCAGCCCTCAAGAGCCAGGACATGACCGGCCGGGACATCGCCCACATCCTCGGCGTCTCGCCCCAACGGGTATCCCAACTACTCGCCCAGCCCGCGACCGGAGGTTAGAACACAAGTCAGGCCCCGCCGGAAGGCAGTTCGCGGCGGCGGGTGCGCTCGTGATGTGAGGGCGCCCGGGGGCGGGCACTCGGAGTTGGGGGCCTGGGCCCGCCCCGGACTCGCCCTGCGCCACGGCGACCCCGGCGATCCCGTCCGCGCCGAGTGCCGCCGGGCGAACGGGGGTTCAGTCCCGTATTCCGCGGAGCCGCGTCACCACCTCGTGCGCACCCACCGCCAGGACTACGACCATCGCCGCGTTGTAGAAGGTGTCCGGGGCCTGCCAGCCGCCGTTGACGTCGGACAGGAAGGCCGGGTTGAAGAACTCGTGCCGATGCAGGACCGACGCCAGCGACAGTGTCAAGACCGTCTCGGCGGCGACGCTCCAGATCACCAGTGAGCGCGTCCGCATCCGTACCGCCTGGATCGCGTCGAGCGTCACGAGGCCGACGAGGCCGGCCAGGATCGGCCAGATCCAGCCCGACCACAGGCCCGGGCTGAGCACGTCGAGGTGGGTGCCGTTGCCGGTCCGGTACGGGTGCGCGGTGTGCTGCCAGACGATCAAGGCGATCAGCAGTGAGTGCCACGCGATCCCGATGCAGGCCCCCGCGCCGCGCTCCTTCGCCGGGCGGCGGTCGGGCAGGTCGTCGGGCGTCCAGGCTCCGCCGACCCGCTTGCCGGACCGCTCGATCAGGGCGAACACCACGGTGGGCCAGGCGATCAGCTGGGCGCCGACGGACAGCGCCGCCCCGACGGCCCCGCCGATCACCTTGCCGACCCCCTGGCCGTCCGTGATGTCGAGCACCGCGCTCATGGCGACGACCACCGGCAGCACGGTGGACAGCAGGACCGTGAGGAGGCGTACGTACGTCGGGTAGATCCTCGGCCCGATCAGGGTGAGCGGCCGGTCCGCGTACCGGGCGGCGAGCCGGATCGGGTCGCCCATCTCAGTGAGCACCTCGCGCTCGACGGTCTCGGGTTCGGCCGGGCCGCGGGCCTCGACGGTGTCGGCGATCGTGGCGCGCAACTCGTCGGCCACGTCGCCGCGTTGGTCGGTCGGGATGCGCCGGACGACCTCCCCCACGTAACGGTCGGTCAGCGTGCCGGTGTCGGACGCATGCAACTTGGTCAACGGTCCCCCTTGGTCAGTCGTGCTATCGAGGCGCCGAGTTCCTGCCATTCGCGCAGCAGCCCGGTGCGGACCCGGGCGCCCTCGGGGCTGGCCCGGTAGAACTTGCGCGGCCTGGACTGGTCGGTGTTCCACTCGCTGATGAGCAACCCCTGTTTTTCCAGGCGGCGCAGCAGCGGGTAGAGGGTGTTGCCGTCGACGGCGATCCCGGCGCCGCCGAGCGTTTCCAGGAGTGCGTAGCCGTACTGCGGCTCCTCCAGGATCGCCAGGCAGGCCAGGACGACCGTGCCGCGGCGCAGCTCCTGGGCCTGGCCGAGGATCAGTTCATCGGTGCCCACGCGTCACACGATACTGTGTGCCGCACACTAATGTCACCCCACGGGCCCCCGGCTGCTCGTACTCGTAGCAGCGGACGGGGGCCCGAGTGTTGACGGCGCGGGTCCGGCGGGTCAGCGTGCGCCGGCTCCTTCCGGGTGCTGGACCTCTTCCGTGTCGGGTGCGGCGGCGCGGGTGCGCAGGGTGAGCAGCGAGGCGAGGGCGCCTGCGGCGGCGAGGGCGGCGGCTCCGAGGAACGCGGCGGAGAAGCCGTGGGAGAGGGCGGTGGGGTCGCCGAGCTGGTTGGCTCCGTGGGCGGCGGCGACGGCGGTCATCGCGGCGAGGCCGAGTGCGGAGCCGACCTGGTAACTGGTGTTGACGATGCCGGAGGCGAGGCCGCCCTCCTCGGGGCGGGCGCTGGACAGGGCGGTGCCGAGGGAGGGGATGAAGGCCAGGGACATGCCGACCGCCGCGAGCAGCGATGCGGGCAGGACGTCGACGGCGAAGGTTCCACCGGGGCGCGCGAAGGACAGCCAGAGCATGCCGGCGGCCAGCGCGAGGAGACCGGTGACGATGAGGGGCTTGGGGCCGAACCGGGCGATGAGGCGCGGCGCGAGGACGACCATCATGATCATGGTGGCGACGGTCATGGGCAAGAGGGCTGATCCGGAGGCGAACGCGCCGAGCCCGAGGACCTGTTGCAGGTAGAGGTTGAGGAAGAACCACATCGGGATCCACGCGGCGGCCATCAGCAGTTGGGCGATGTTGGCGCCGGCCAGGTTGGGGGCTCGCCAGATGGCCGGGCGCATCAGCGGTTCACGGCGCTTGGACTGGATGGCGAGGAACGCGGCGATCAGTGCCGCGCCCGCGAGGAGGAGCAGCCAGGTCCGCGCCGAGCCCCAACCGGCTTCGGGGGCGCGGACGATGGCGTAGACGGTGGTGGCAAGTCCCGCGGTGACGGTGAGCGCGCCGGCCAGGTCGACGGAGCCGCGCCGGGCGGGGGCACTGGGCATGACCGCGGGGGTCAGGGCGAGGACGAGCAGGGCGATGGGAATGTTGACGTAGAACACCCAGGGCCAGGAGGCGTATTGGGTGATGACGCCGCCGAGGAAGACACCGGCGGTGCCGCCGGCGGGGGCGGCGGCACCGTACAGCGCGAACGCCTTGGTCAGCTCTTTCGGGTTGGCGCCGAAGAGCGTCATCAGCAGGGTGAGGGCGGACGGCGCGATGAGCGCGGCGCCGGCTCCTTGCAGGGCGCGGCCGGTCAGTTCGACCCAGACCTGGCCGGCGAGTCCGGCGGTCAGCGAACCGGCGACCAGGACTATCCAGCCGGCGGTGAACAGCCGCTTGGCGCCGAACAGGTCGGCCAGGCGCCCGCCGAGCAGGAGCAGGCCGCCGAAGGCGACGACGTAGGCGTTGAAGACCCACGACAGGTTCTCCTGCGAGAAGCCCAGGTCAACCTGCATCTTGGGCAGGGCCACGCCGATGATCGACGTGTCCATGATGACCATGAATTGCGCGAGGGCGATCAGGGCGAGCGCGGTCCAGCGGCGCGGATGCGCAGCGGGGACGGGTGTGGACATCAGGTACTCCTATACCGGAGGGGGGTATCCTTGAGGTCGTTATATACCCCCTAGGGGTATCGAGTCCAGGCGGGTCGAGCGCGGGGGCTCGGTGTCTGGACGATACCCCTAGGGGGTATACTGACCGTGGCTGCCGGCCCACGAGCCGGCGGCCACCGACAACAAGGAGGCTTTCCCATGACCGCAACCAAGTCCGAGCCCGCAGCCGTCTACACCGTCGCCGGCATGACCTGCGCGCACTGCGTGGCATCCGTCACCGCGGAAGTCGGCAAGGTGCCCGGCATCGACACCGTCGACGTCGACCTCGCCGCCGGCCAGGTGACGGTGACCGGCGACGCGGCCCTCGACGGCGCCGCGATCACCGCGGCCGTTCAGGAGGCCGGCTACGAGGTCACCGCCGCGCCGGAGCAGCCGTCGGGTAGTTGCTGCGGCAGCTGCCACTGACACCGAGGGCCCCGGCGACCGGCCGGCCCGCCAGCCCACGCGTACGTCATGATCCGCAGCCCGAC
>NZ_JACEGK010000264.1:0-10610 GCF_056859195.1 Streptomyces sp. NH27 | reverse complement strand
CACCCACCCACCGCAAGGTCGCGCCGGACCGCAAACGGGGCACCCGGGGGTCAGGGGCGGCGGAAGAGCGCCGTGTGGAGGAAGGGCTCGCCGAAGTACGGGGAGGTCGGCGGCTCGTCCCGCATCGGGCGCAGCTCGACCTCGGTGAGGTCGGAGAAGATCCGCCGCAGGTCCTCGGGGCGGTACGCGATCCCGCCGTGGAGCGCGGCGTCGCGGTAGAAGGCGTCGTCGGGCAGTTCGGACCCCATCTCACCCGCGGCGAAGCAGGCGAGGGCGAGGTGGCCGCCCGGCGCGAGGTGCCGGTCGAGGAGGGCGAGGTAGCTGATCCGGCGGTGCGGCGGGAGGTGGTGGAAGCAGCCGGAGTCGCAGATCAGGTCGTAGCGGCCGCTCAGCGGGACCGCGGCCGGGTCGAACGCGTCGCCCCGGTGGAAGCGGACGGCGGCGCCGCTCTGCCGCGCGCGGCCCTCGGCCCAGTCGACGGCGGCCGGCGAGAGGTCCACCGCTTCGACGTCGAACCCGGCGGCGGCCAGATACAGGGCGTTCCGGCCCGGCCCGCAGCCCAGGTCCAGGGCTCGGCCCGGCGTGACCAGGCCCCGGTCCACGTACGACGCCAGGTTCTCGTCCGGCTTCTCGACGAAGAACGGGATCGGCCGCTCCCGGTCGGCGTAGAACCCGTCCCACCAGGCGGCGCCCTCCGCGCTCCACCGGTCTCCCCCACCCGCGAACAACCCGTCGAGCAGCTTCAGTACGTCGTCGACCGTACGAATATCCCGGTCCAATGGGTCCCCCTTTTGTCCAGACCGTCTCCGGCCCCAAACACTACGGGCGGGCACCCGGGCGAGCCAGGGTGCCCTTGTAACACCCGAACTGATGAAGTTTCAGCCGCCGCCCGCGGCAATCTCCCGGTATCCGCGTTGCCCTTCCCCCGCAAAGGGACATGCATCACCGGAAGCCCCGCACCACCCACCACCGAGAGGTGACCGCCCATGCGCCGGCGCAGCCGCACGCTCCTTGCCCGTACCGCGTCTCTACTGGCCACCGGGCTGGTGGTGGCCGGCACGCCCGCCGCCGCGCACGCCGCCGGCCCGTCCGCCGTGCCCGCCGGGCGGATCGGGCTCCCCGGCACGCCACCCCCGTGGGCGACCGCGCAGGCCGACCAGGGCCAGGCGCCGACCGGCACCAGCGTCACCGCGCACGTGTACCTCGCCGGCCGCGACCACGCCGGGCTGGAGGCGGCGGCCCGTTCGGTCTCCGACCCGGCCTCGGCGCGGTACGGCCAGTACCTCACCCCGGCGGAGGTGCAGGCCCGGTACGGCGCCACGCCCGGCCAGCAGGCGGCCGTCCGCGACTGGCTGACCGGCGCCGGCTTCCGGGTGACGGCCGCGGACGCGCACCAGTTCACCGTGCAGGGCAGCCCGAAGGCCGTCAACGCCGCGTTCAGCACGACCCTGCACCGGTACCGCAAGGGCGGCCACGTCTACACCGCGCCGGTCACGGCCGCCTCGGTGCCGGCGGACGTGGCCGACGCGGTACTGACGGTGACCGGCCTGGAGGACACCCCGCACCTGGCGACGCCCAAGGCCGCACCCGCCGCCGCGCCGGGCGACCAACTCCCCTCGCCCAGCTCGGCGTTCGTCAACGCACCACCGTTCTCGGCCAGTTGGGGCGACCACCCGGCGGCCGGTGTGCCGCAGGCGTACGGCGCCGTCCCGCCGTACGCCGTACGGGGCTACACCGGACGGCAGTTGCGGGGAGCGTACGGCGTGACCGGCTCGGGGCTGTCGGGCCGCGGCGTGACCGTGGCGGTGGTGGACGCCTACCACTCCCCGACGCTGGCCGCGGACGCCGGAACGTACGCCGAGCGCAACGGTGACGCGCCGTACGGCGCAGACCAGTTGACCAGCGTGGACGCCCCGGCCTGGACCGACACCGCCGCGTGCGGCGCGGCCGGCTGGTACGGCGAGCAGTCGCTCGACGTGGAGGCCGTGCACGCGATGGCGCAGGACGCCCATATCAAGTACGTCGGCGCGGCATCCTGCGACGACCCCGACCTGCTGGCGGCCCTGAACACCGTCGTGGACCGCCACCTCGCGGACATCGTCAGCGACTCGTGGGGCGAGCCGGAGGGCGCCGCGGACCCGGCGATGGACCCGGCCTACGACCAGGCGTTCACCACCGGCGCGCTGGAGGGCATCGGCTTCTACTTCTCCAGCGGCGACGACGGCGACGACAAGGCGTCGACCGGCACCAAGCAGAGCGAGACGCCCGCGTCGCGGCCGTGGGTGACCGCGGTCGGCGGGACGTCGCTGGCGGTGGGCGCGGACGACGGCTACCGCTGGGAGACCGGCTGGGGCACCGACAGCTCGCGGCTGGACGCCAACGGGACCGCGTGGGCGTCGCCGCTGCCGGGTACCTTCGGCGACGGCGCGGGTGGCGGCGCGAGTTCGCGGGCGGTCCAGCCCTGGTACCAGCGCGGCGTGGTGCCGGCCGCCCTCGCACAGCCGGGCGGCGGGCGCGCGATGCGGACCGTCCCCGACATCGCCGCGGTCGCCGATCCCACCACCGGGTTCCTCGTCGGCCAGACCCAGACCTGGCCGAACGGCACCGTGAAGTACGGCGAGTTCAGGATCGGCGGCACCAGCCTGGCCGCGCCGGTGATCGCCGGCATCCAGGCGCTCGCCCAGCAGGCGCAGGGCTTCCCGATCGGCTTCGCCAATCCCCGCCTGTACGACCGGCAGCACGCCGCCGACTTCCACGACGTCACCGACCACCCGCTCGGCGCGAACAGCCAGTTGGCGGCCGTACGGGTCGACTACCGCAACAGCGTGGACGATTCGGCGGGCACCTCCACCACGCTGGAGTCCCTCGGCCATGACTCCTCCCTGACCGCGGTCCCCGGCTACGACGAGGTGACGGGGATCGGCTCCCCCGCCGCGGCCTACCTGCGCTCCTTCCAACTCCCGCCCGCCAAGCGGTAGTACGGCCCCCACGGGTGGGAACGGGCTAGCGGCAGGGGCCGGAGGTCACCTTCGTACGGACGGTGTACATCGGCTCCTGCTTCGCGGCGCGCGTCCCGTGCGAGGTGGCGCCTGTCGCGGGTACGGCCGACACGAAGACCAGGCACGCCTGGTGTTCGGTGGTCACGAGTTTGCCGTAGCTCTCCCACTGCATGCCGGTGATGACGTAGCTGTCCACCGCGCCCGGCGGCGGCCGGTGGGGATCCGCGACAAGTTCCAGGAATTCGAACTGCTCCGAGTCGGTCGCATCCTCCACCGCGATGGCGAACGCGCCCTCGTCGGGTGTCGTCACGATCGGCTTGTCCGCCCGCACCGGGCGCGCCTCGAAGTCGGTGGCAAGACTGCGGGTGCGGCTCAGCAGCGCGCCGTCCGTCCAGTGCGGCCCCGCGTCGCTCTGGTCCACCTCGTACCAATGCCAGTTGAGCAACGCCAATATGACGTACAGCAGGATGCGCACCACGGCGAGCGTGGCTGTCTTGTCGGCCTCGGAATATTCCGCGGTGTCGGCATGCCGCATCCGCCGGATACTGCGGTAGACGGCGAAGTAGCCTTCGGCCGCCACGACCGCGCCCATCGCGCACTCACCGGTCACGAGCCTGACGAATGGGGTCATCCCTCCCCCTCCTTCGACGCCCTTCAAAACCTCCCGCCCATCCGACACCGGTCTGCGTGAACGCGCCTGCCCGGTACGACTATCGAGACCGGTCGGTGACAATCCGTCGGGCGGAGGAGACGATTCCGTCACACCACGACCCCGGGGCGGGCGTGGTATCGGGTCAACGCGCGCCGATACGGGTAGATTTCAGGCGGCCACCCGGCTTTCACGGGGATTTCCGGAGGTTTGCGTGCAACCGCTCGACGAACGGTACGGCGAGGCACGAGAGTTGTGTGTCCGCACGCAGCGCGAACTGGCGGATGCCGCCGCGCGCAACGCGTTCGTGGACCAGGTGGAGGCCCGCACCGCACCGCGGGAGCGGCTGGTCCGCCTGGTGGCGGAGGAGTCGCTCATCGTGCGCAGCGACCGGCGCAGCTTCGCCCTGGCGGCGTCGCGGTTCGGCGGCGACGACGCCGCGGCCGAACTGTTCCTCGGTCTGGCCCAGGGCGAGACACGGGCGTTGGAGCTGCTGGCGCGGCTGGGGTCGGCACTCGCCCCGGCAGGCCCACCCGCGCGGCCGGCCGGCTGGCGGCCCTCGCCCGCCGCGCAGGGGTATCCGCACTACCTGGGCTGGCTGGTCACGTCGGGGACGCGCAGCGAACTGGCGCTGGCCCTGCTGGTCAACTTCGGCTTCTGGGGCGGCTACTGCGCACGCCTGGCGGACGCCGTACCGCCGCGTTACGACCTGACGGCCCATGACGTGGAGTTCTTCGCGTTCTTCTCGGCACTGCCGCCCGGGTTCGAGGAGCAGGCGACCCGGCTGCTCCAGGCGGGCCTGGACGCGGGAGAGGATCCCTCGGCGGCGATGGAGGCGGCGCGGCTGATGCAGGCGTACGAGGCCGCGTTCTGGCAGTCGTTGGCCGGGTGAGGTCAAACCCCCACGTACCGGTGACGCGACTGTGGCGCTACCGGGACAATTTTCGCGCCCCTGTCGGGCAACAATCGAGTTGACCATGGTTCCGCCGGGGAGAGCGCGGGGCCGCTGAGCAAGTCGAGGAGCACGAGTTGATGCGTACCAACCGGAAGATTGCCGTCACCCTCGCCGTCGCCGCACTGGCGGCCGCCGCCGGTGCGGGAGTCGCGCAGGCTTCGCCGACCAAGGGCACGAGCCCCGCCCCCTCCGCCTGCCGTCCGGCCAACCACCTCGCGAAGATCACCCAGACGGACAGCACCGCCGGGCACCGCCACTACCGCGTCACCCTGACCGCGCCGCGCGGCTACGAGTCGTGCAAGCTGGCCGGCTCGCCCACCGACGTGCACTTCACCAACCACGACAAGAGCGTCAAGCTCACCGCGAAGCGCTACGGCAGCCAGCGGACCGCCGTGACCTTCGGCCCGGGCCACCCGGTGCACTTCGACATCCAGGTGCGCAACAACGCCCACGGCGTCGCCGCGAACGAGGTGTCGTTCACGCTCCAGGCCCCCGGCGGCGAGATCCCCGGCGCCTCCTTCGCCGACGGCAAGCTCACGGTCGCCAAGGGCACCCTGATCGGCCCGGTCCAGCGCGGCTGACCTGCTCCCGGCCCCCGCTGGGCGCCCTCCTGCCCAGCGGGTAGTCGCCAGGCGACACCACACCGGCTCACGGTGTGGACGACGCCGACCCGCACGCCCTCCACGCGGGCCCGCACGTACTCCGTGCCGGCCCGCGTTCTGCGTTGCGCGTTGTGTGTTGTGTGTTGTGTGTTCTGCGCAGTGTGTTGCGCGTTGCGCGTTCAACCGCCCGCAGAACCCCGCCCGTCGGCGGCCCCCGCCAACCGGCCCTGCACGGCGACACCAACTCCTCCGGCCACCGGCCGGTGACCTTCCCCACCTCGCTCGCCCAGGTCCCCGCGCACACCACCGCGCAGTGGCCGGGCACCGGCGGGCAAGTGCAGCACTCCGAGGGCGTCGATATCCACACCTGCAACGGAACTACCGCCCAGGTCTGGCAACGCAGTCCGACGCGCCCAGCCGGCGCGAGGAACCGCGCGCGCAACCCACCACCGGCAGGTGGTCCCGTGACCGGCAGCAACCAGGCACCCCGGGGGTCAGGCCCAGCGGCCCGTGAGGGCCATCAGCAAGGACACCGCCGCCACCCCTGCCGTCGAGGTGCGCAGCACCGTCGGGCCCAGCCGGTACGCCGCCGCGCCCGCTTCCGCGAAGAGCGCCAACTCCTCGGGGGAGACGCCACCTTCAGGTCCGACCACCAGCACCACGGAACCGGCGGTGGGCAGTTCGGCGCCGGCCAGCGCGGCCGAGCCCTCCTCGTGCAGCACCGCGGCGAAGTCCGCCTCGGCGAGCAGCGCGCAGAGTTGACGGGTCGTCACCTGCTCGGCCACCGAAGGAAACCGCAGCCGCCGGGCCTGCTTGGCGGCCTCCCGCGCGGTGGAGCGCCACTTCGCCAGGGACTTCGCGCCGCGCTCGCCGCGCCACTGCGTCACGCAGCGGGCCGCCGCCCAGGGCACCAGCGCGTCCACCCCGGCCTCGGTCATCGTCTCCACGGCGAGTTCGCCGCGGTCGCCCTTGGGCAGCGCCTGGACGACGGTGATCGACACGGCCGGGGCCGGCTCGGCACGCGACTCGCGTACCTCGACGTCGAGGACGTCCTTGCCGGCGACCGCGCCGACCACACCGCTCGCCCCGCGCCCGGCGCCGTCGGTCAGCACGATCTCCTCGCCGACCTGGAGCCGCCGCACGGACACCGCGTGCCGCCCCTCGGCGCCGTCGAGCCGTACCGTCGCCGGGGCGCCGTCGAGCGCGTCGGGGCCGACCAGGAACACCGGGGCGGTCATGCGCGGGCCTCCTGAGCTGCGTGCAGTTCGGCGACGAGGGTCTCCACCAGCGCGCCCGCCGACAGCTCCCGGGCCAGCCGGTGGCCCTGCCCGGCCCACAGCGCCATCGCCTGCGGATCGCCGAGGTCGGCCGCGGCCCGGCGAACCGGCTGGGTCAGGTGGTGCAATTGCGGGTAGCCGGCCGGGGCGTAGCGGCCGTGCTCGCGGACGAAACGGTTGAGCAGGCCGCGCGCCGGGCGGCCGGTGAAGGCGCGGGTCAACTCGGTATGGGCGTACACCGGATCGGTGACCGCCCGTTTGTGCAGCGGGGACGCGCCGGACTCCGGGCAGACCAGGAACGCGGTGCCGAGCGCGGCCGCGGCGGCGCCCGCGGCGAGCACGGCGGCGATCTGCTCGCCGCGCATCAGCCCGCCGGCGGCGATCATCGGCAGTTGCACCGCCTCGCGGACCTGCGTGATCAGCGACAGCAGCCCGAAGCCGGTGCCGTCGAGCTGGGGGTCGTCGCGGTGGGTGCCCTGGTGGCCGCCGGCCTCGACGCCCTGCACGCACACCGCGGCCGCCCCGGCCCACTGCGCGGCCAGCGCCTCCGCGGGCGTGGTGACGGTGACGACGGTGTACGTGCCGGCCTTCGCGAACGCTTCCAGCACGGCCCGGTCGGGGCAGCCGAAGGTGAAGCTCACCATCGGCACCGGGTCCTCCAGCAGGATCGCCACCTTGGCGTCGTAGGCGTCGTCGGAACCCGCCTCCGGGTCGCCGAGCGCTGTGCCGTACCAGGCGGCCTCGCCGGCGAGTTGCTCGGCGTAGACCTCGACCGCGGACGGATCGACGGTGCCGGGCTGCGGCATGAACAGGTTCACCCCGAACGGCTGCGAACTGGTGTCCCGCAGTTGCCGGATCTCCTGGTACATCGCGTCGGACGTCTTGTACCCGGCGGCAAGGAAGCCGAGGCCGCCGGCGCCCGACACGGCGGCCGCCAGCCGCGGATTGGACGCGCCACCGGCCATCGGGGCCTGAACGATCGGGTAAGCCGAATAGGAGGAGAGATCGGTCAACGCGGGCATGTGGTCATCGTGTCACGTAGGGTGCCGCGCCAGATGCCGAGGGGTGGCCGGGGCGGGAGACCGCCGGCGGCGGGCCGCCTGCGAACGGCGTCCCGCCGCCCGTACAACACGCCGCCCGTGCAGCGCCCGTACGGCAGCGGCAGGCGGCGGGCCACCGCCGTACGACAGCAGCAGGGCGGCCGGTACGGCAGCCCGCCCGCCGAACGCGTGCACCCGCCCGTGCAGGCGTCCTACCGCCCGTTGAAGGCGTCCTTCAACCGGGAGAACAGCCCTTGCTGGCCGGGCGCGAACTGCCCGGTGGGCCGCTCCTCGCCGCGCAGCTTCGCCAGCCGCCGCACCAGGTCCTCCTGGTCGGCGTCGAGCTTGTGCGGGGTGACCACCTCGACGTGCACGATGAGGTCGCCGCGCCCGCCGCCGCGCAGGTGGGTGATGCCGCGCTGGTGCAACGGGATCGACTGGCCGGACTGGGTGCCGGGCCGCACGTCGACGTCCTCCAGGCCGTCCAGCGTCTCCAGCGGGCACTTCGTGCCGAGCGCGGCCGCGGTCATCGGGATGGTGACGGTGCAGTGCAGGTCGTCGCCACGCCGCTGGAAGACCGCGTGCGGCAGCTCGCGGATCTCCACGTACAGGTCGCCGGCCGGGCCGCCGCCGGGGCCGACCTCGCCCTCGCCGGCGAGCTGGATACGGGTGCCGTTGTCGACGCCGGCCGGGATCTTCACCGTCAGGGTCCGCCGGGAACGCACCCGGCCGTCGCCCGCGCACTCAGGGCACGGGGTGGGCACCACGGTGCCGAAGCCCTGGCACTGCGGGCACGGCCGCGAGGTCATGACCTGGCCGAGGAAGGAGCGGGTGACCTGGGAGACCTCGCCGCGGCCGCGGCACATGTCGCAGGTCTGCGCGGAGGTGCCGGGCGCGGCACCCTCCCCGTTGCAGGTGCCGCAGGTGACCGCGGTGTCCACCTGGATGTCCTTGGTGGTGCCGAACGCGGCTTCGTCCAGCTCGATCTCCAGCCGGATCATCGCGTCCTGGCCGCGCCGGGTGCGCGAACGCGGGCCGCGCTGCGAGGACTGCCCGAAGAAGGCGTCCATGATGTCGCTGAAGTTGCCGAAACCCGCGCCGAAGCCGCCCGCGCCGCCGCCCCCGCCCGCGGCGGACAGCGGGTCGCCGCCGAGGTCGTAGACCTGCTTCTTCTGCGGATCGGAGAGGACCTCGTAGGCCGCGTTGATCTCCTTGAACCGCTCCTGCGTCTTCGGGTCCGGATTGACGTCCGGGTGCAGCTCGCGGGCGAGGCGGCGGAAAGCCTTCTTGATCTCGTCCGGGCCCGCGTCGCGGCGTACGCCGAGTACGGCGTAATAGTCCGTGGCCACCTACGACTCCGCCAGGATCTGTCCGACGTAACGTGCCACTGCGCGTACCGCTCCCATCGTTCCGGGGTAGTCCATGCGGGTCGGTCCGACCACGCCTAGCTTGGCGACTGCCTCGTCGCCCGAACCGTAGCCGACCGCCACCACGGAGGTGGAATTGAGGCCCTCGTGAAAATTCTCATGCCCGATCCGGACCGTCATGGTGCCGTCGGCGGTCTCCCCGAGGAGTTTGAGGAGAACCATCTGCTCCTCGAGCGCTTCGAGCACCGGCCGGATCGTGAGCGGGAAGTCGTGGTGGAACCGGGTCAGGTTGGCCGCACCGCCCAGCATGATCCGCTCCTCCTTCTCCTCGACGAGGGTTTCGAGGAGGGTGACGAGCACCGCGGCGACCGACGGGCGGTCGTCGGGGTCGAAGCTGTCCGCCAGGTCCTGCACCAGCGGCGGCACATCGGGGAAACGGCGGCCGGTGACACGGCTGTTGAGCCGGGCGCGCAGGTCCGCGAGGACCGTCTCGCCGACCGGCCCCGGACAGTCGATGATCCGCTGCTCGACCCGGCCGGTGTCGGTGATCAGCACCAGCATCACCCGGGCCGGCGCGAGCGAGAGCAACTCCACATGGCGCACCGACGAGCGGGTCAGCGACGGGTACTGCACGACGGCGACCTGCCGGGTGAGCTGCGCGAGCAGCCGCACGGTGCGGGCCACCACGTCGTCGAGATCGACGGCGCCTTCGAGGAAGTTCTGGATGGCGCGGCGCTCGGCACCCGACAGCGGCTTGACGCCGGCGAGCCTGTCCACGAAGAGCCGGTAGCCCTTGTCGGTGGGGATACGGCCGGCGCTGGTGTGGGGCTGCGCGATGTAGCCCTCGTCCTCCAGCACCGCCATGTCGTTGCGCACGGTGGCCGGGGACACCCCCAGCGAGTGGCGCTCGGTGAGCGCCTTCGACCCGACCGGTTCCTCGGTGCCGACGTAGTCCTGAACGATGGCACGCAGCACTTCGAGCCTGCGTTCGCTCAGCATCGCGCACCTCCAACCCGGCGTCCCGGCCCTACAGCCTGGCACTCCTTCGTTTCGAGTGCCAGCGCTCCCGCAGTCAGTGTACGGCGCGGCAGCAAGGGCTCGGCAAGAGCGGCAGCGATCCGGTCTCGCGCGGCGGGCGGTACGGGCGATACGCGCGGTACGTACGCTGCCACGCCGGTGCCACGCGCGCGGCCGGGGCGGCTCCGGGGGTGCGGCGCGCGGCGCGGCCGGCATGGCGATAGCGTCGAGTGGTGAGCGATGAGGACAGTGCCGCAGCCGGCACGGCACCGGACGCCGGCGGGTCGGTGTGGGAGCACCTCGCCCCGGGAGTCGCCAGGCGGCGGCTGCCGCACCTCAACGTGACCATCGGGTTGGTGGTCGGCGCGGACGGGGTGCTGATGGTCGACACCGGGTCCACGCTGCGCGAGGGGGCGGAACTGCGCGCCCAGGCCGAGGCGCTGACCGGCCGCCCCGTCACCCATGTCGTGCTCACCCACGGGCACTTCGACCATGTCTTCGGCACCGCGGCCTTCCCCGACGCCGAGGTGTACGGGCATCACGCGCTCGACGGCTACCTGCGCCGCGACGGCGACGCCCTGCGTGCGGACGCGGTCGCGCACGGCACCGACCCCGCGGAGGCGGCCGACGCGGCCGCCGCACTGCGCCGCCCGACCCACCCGGTCGTCGACCGGCTCGCCCTCGACCTCGGCGACCGCCCGGTC
>NZ_JACEGK010000263.1:0-10624 GCF_056859195.1 Streptomyces sp. NH27 | reverse complement strand
CGAACGGACCCCATTACCGTGCCATCCGACCACCCGGCTCAGGCCCACCCGCACTGCGAGACCGCCCAGTTCGCCGTTCACCTCAAGGTCACACGGACCGCGGTGCACGACCTGGTGCTCCATCTGCAACTCCCCCGGCACACCCCGGCCAACCTCCCGACTCTCCTCCAGCACCTCGACAGCCTCCCGCCGGACGCACTCGCTGCGGCGTGCACCGACGACACGGTGGACCGGATCACTACGCCCACCGTCCTGGACGTCCTCGACGTCACCCCCGTGCCCGACGCTCCCACCGAGGGGGCTGGCTATGACGGGTGATCCGTACCGGCCCTTCGGCTGCGTGGTCGCCGTCCCGGACCACACCCGCCAGACCGGCGGCGGCCCCGGCTCCCGGTTCGGTGAAAGGCTCACGAGCTGGCTGACCTTCATGGTCCCGATGTTCATCGCGGAGCTGAAGGACGCCTCCGACGAGCAGATCGACCGGGCGCGCAAGGACGCTCTGGACCAGATCGCCAGTCACGGCGACGCCTTGCAGTTCGGCGGAGAGCACCGGGGCTCCTCCGGCGTGGCGCTCGCGAAGAGCTTCGCGATCCTGGCGCGCGCCGAGGGAGGCATCACCGCCCTCGGAGTGCACGCCTGCCTCCACCCGCACGAAGGCTGCCCCGGCCGGCACCGGGCCAGCGGCCCACCAGCACTTCCCCCCGACGAATCCCAGGAGTCCTGATGTCCGAGATCTCCGCTCCGGCCAAGCGACGCTGGCTGCTGACCCAGAACCGGCAACTACGCCAAGAGGGCATCTTCAATTGGACACTTCCGGCCTGGGCAGGACGCTTTTCCGACGGCCGCACATACAACGCGTGCCCCGAGGCCGGCGCCTGCCGGGACCTCTGCTACGCCCGCGTCGGCACCTACCGCTTCCGCAACGTACTGGAGGCGCATGAGCGCAACCTCCGCATGGTCATCGACACACTGGACGAATGGGAACAGCAGATAACGGAAGAACTGAAGCACAAGAGATACGCGCAGAAATGGATCAGGCTTCACGACTCAGGCGATTTCCTGAGCGATGAATATTTGACCGCCTGGCTCCGGATCATCCGCGCTACACCGAATGTGAAATTCTACTGCTACACAAAATCCATCTCGCGGTTCCGCCGCCTCGTCGAGCCCGACCCGCCCGACAACTTCCTGTGGTGCTACAGCCTCGGCGGCAAGGAGGATCACCTCCTTGACCTGGAAGAAGAGCGCCACGCCGACGTGTTCCCCGGCGTGGCGGAGGTGGAATCGGCCAACTACCACGACCAAACAGAATCCGATCTCCTGGCAGTCCTCGGCCCCAAGAAGGTCGGAATCCCGGCCAATCGGATTCCGCATCTCCTCAAGCGCCAAGGGAGCGAGACATTTGGGAGCTTGCAGCGCGCCCTGGACGAACGGCTCGCCGAGAAGAAAAAGCGCACACAGGCGGCGACGCTCGACCTGGCGTCCTGACCAAAGGGAAACAACACCGTGAGGGCGGGCCCACTCCACCGGGGCCCGCCCTCACACGCTTCGTGCCGACGCGCGCTCCGACTGCGGCCTGATTGCAGAACTCTTTATTAATCGCTACCCTTGCCGCCAGGCCGCCCCCTGCGGCCCTGGTGCGCACGACATTCCGTTGGCGGGTGCCAGCGGAAGCAACAGTAGTACCGGTCGCCAGGGCAACGGGCGGTCCGGACCCGACGAAGGAGCGCCGGCCCGTGGAACCGAACGTCATCCCCGCAGGCAGCACCCAGAAGCGCACGACCATCAACAAGATGGCCGCCCGATACAAGGTCGAGCGCAGCACCGCGTACAACTGGTCGCAGGAGGAAGGCTTCCCGCGGGTGTTGTCCAGGGCCGGCACGGGGAATGCCGCGATCTACGACGAGGACGAGGTCGACGTCTTCGTCCGCGCGAACCACTTCGCGGCCTGGCAGCAGTCCCGCGAGGGCAAGAAGAACCCGTTGAACCTGCCCGACGGCGGCCCGCGGGACTTGCTGACCCTGAGGCGTATCGGCGAGCTCGAGGGACGCGTGCTCGGCCGGCCGGCCACTACGGTCGAAACCCTGCGGACCTATATCTCTAAGGGCATCCTCTCCAAGCCTGATCGCGAGGAGGGCGACAACGAGCGGCCGACCGTCACCGAGCCGATGTGGTTTCGCGAGACGGCCTACGCCTACATCGGCCGTCCGCGGCGCCGGGTGCGGCGGACCGCGGCTGAGCGCGCCGAGAGCGCCGAGAAGACCGAGACGTCGGCCGATGAGATCCTGCTGGACCTCGCACTGCCGGAAGGCGCGGACGACGATCTGTTGACGCTGGATGAGGTCCGCCATATCGACGGCCATGCCCGTGGCTGGGGCAAGTCCACCGCGGCTTCGACGATGAAGAAGCTGCAGAGCGAGGGCCTTCTGCCGAGGCCGGACCGGATGCCGGGCGACGGCCAGGACCCGCCTGTGGAGGAGCCGGCCTGGCTGCGGTCGACCGTCACCCGCTTGTGGCGCCGGCCCGGCCGAGTGGGGATCCTCGCCCGCCGGGCCGTCTCCCCTGCGGAGGAGGCGAAGGCGGTCGAGCAGCAGTTGCTCGACCTCGAGCTGCCGGAGGGCGCTGACGATGATCTGCTCAACTTGCAGCAGATCGGCCGGGTCGACGGCCGGGTACGGCAGCGCGGCAAGGAGACCTCGTGGGCGGAGATGAAGGAGTTCCTGTTCAACCGGGTTCTGGGCGAGCCGGACCGGATGCCTGGGGACAAGCTGAAGCCACCGGTGAAGGAGGCCATGTGGTACCGCTCGACGGCCAGCCGCTTCTGGCGCCGGCCGGGCAAGCTGGGACGCGAGCAGTGACCGGCCGCCTGCGGAACCGGCCGTGCCGACGTCAACCTGTCGGCGTGCCGGCACGACCAGGAAGGGCTCGATCGTGACCAGTACCGGCGCCCCGGGCCGCATCGACCACGCGGGGATCTGCGCCGCCTACGAGCAGCTGCCACAGACCGTCGACTCCTGGGTCCGGTTGAACTTCCCCGCCCAGGGCGACGACGGTCTGTGGGACGCGGAGCGCGTCGACATCTGGGTCAGGGGGAACCGGCCGCAGGCGTGGCCGGCCAGGGGCGCTGTGCCCGGCACGCCAGCACCGCCTGCCACTCCGGCGGCTTCGGCCGAACAGCAGGCGGGGGACAGGGCCACGGCACCGGACGATGCCGGCGTCGGCGAGGGCCGGGACGACGGCGGGGATGAGCTGCTCAATCTGTCCGCTCTGGCTGGCCGTTACCAGGTGTCATTGTCGGCGGTGAACACCTGGAGGGCTGCTCCCGGCTTCCCCGATTCCCCGGAGCCAGGGAAGTGGAGGGCGAGCCAGGTAGACGCCTGGGTGAAGGATAAGCGGGCGCACGTGTGGGCGGAGTTGACGGGCACCGGTCCCAAAGTGGTTGTCGCGCCGCCGCAGGGTGACCCGCAGGACCTCTACGACCTCACCGGGTACGGGATGATCCTGGGCAACGCCACCCGGGGCAAGCCCCTGTCGCCGTCGACGATCTCCGGTTACAAGGCGCGCGGGCTGCTGGAGCCGCCGGACCGGAAGCCGGGTGACCGCAAGAGGCCCGAGGTCTTCGAGCAGATGTGGTATCTGGAGACCATCAAACGCCACGTCTACGGGCGCAGGGGGCCGGGCCGGGTACGCGAGGGCCGCAAGCGGCGCACGCGGAAGTGAACCCGGCGGAAGACGCAGCACGAACGGGCGCGGGTCCCGAGAACTCCTCTCGGGACCCGCGCCTGTTCGCCCGTGCACCGGGCTACCGGCGGGAGAACCATGCCCGCCAGCCCGCCGGGCGGCGCGCCGGGCGGAAGGCGTTGACCGGCAGCCGCTCACCTGCCAGCTCGAAGACGGCCGCCAGCAGTTCCCGGTTGTTGCTCAGGGTCCAGAAGCGAAGAGAGCGGTGGATCTTGCGCAGCGCGGGCATCGGGGCCGCGTCGAAGGCCAGGGTGCTGTAGATCGCCGCGACGGCGGGAGTGCGGCTCTGCCCGGCCACGCAGTGGATCAGCACGCGCTTGCCGGATTCGCGCAGCCGCAGTACCTCGCGGGCGGCCTGGTCGAGCACGTAGTGGAGGTTGTTGTTCGCGCCCGGCTTGTCCACCAGCCACACGCGGATGTGCTCGACGTCGGTGTCCGTGAGGATCGGGTCGGAGCCCACCCGGCACAGCGAGACGACGGCGTCCACAGGAGCCGGGCCCGTGTGCTCGGTGAGCGCCAGGTTGCCCAGAACGACGTCCGGGTCCAGGGGGTGGGCGACGGAGAAGGCGCGGCCGGAGGCGAGTGGAGTACGCACGCGTGCGGCTGACGGCCACCCGTCAGCGTCGTCTCGTCCGCCGTGCACCGTCAGGACAGCGAGGCGGATCAGGTCGGCGGCGGTGTTCGTCGGCCAGCCGTGGACCTTGCTCTGCCAGGTGAGGGGGATGGCGGAGCACCCCCACCGCGCGCCCAGGAGGGCACCGGCGATCGCGGCGACCGTGTCGGTGTCCGTCCCGGTGCGGACGGCGGCCTCCAGCGCGAGCTGGAAGTGCTGGGCGGAGAAGACGCCGTCGCTGGGACGGTCCAGCGGGACGGGCGTCCGGGTGATCGCCGACCACGCGGCCTGGAAGGCGGCCACGACCCAGCCGGACTGCGGGCCGAAGTGCTGCGGCGGGTTGTCCTCGGCTTCGTCCAGCCGCGCCGACCACAGCGCCCGGTCCTCGGGGGTCAAGAGATCGAGTCCGGCCCGGACCCCGTCGAACGTCCCGTCAAGGACGGCCGTACGGATACCGGAGCACCACAGGATGCACGCGGCAGCGCAGTCGGGGTCGGCGTGGGTGAGGTCGCTGACCAGGGCAGCGGCCTCGGCCATGGCCGAGGGGTCGTCGAGGTAGGCAAGGGCGACGACGGCGGTGCGCATCAGCGAGCCGTTCCCGGCGCTGCGAGCGTGAGTGGCCGCATGGCGTCGGGAAATCGCCAGCATGCTCTGTGAGGGGCCGCCCTCGGCTCGTCCCGCTGCTCCGAGGATCGCGCTGGTCTGCATGCCGACGTCGGCCGGACCTCCGCCGTACCAGCGGAGGAAGTTGGCGGCGACCTGGTCCAGCGCCTCCGTGGTGCGCAGATCCGCGCCGGTCGCCGTGACCTCCGCGATGCACACCGCCATCTGAGTGTCGTCGCTGTACTCGCCCGGGGCGAACGGGCCCAGACCGCCGCCCTTCATCTGCGGGTGCTCGCGGTCGTTCAGCGGCGGCTGGAACTCGTACGGGACACCCAACGCGTCACCGACACCGGCACCGAGCAGAACGCCCGCGACGCGGTCCATGGCGCGCTCGCCCAGTCGCGGCGCGGGGTCGGGGACGGTGGTACCGGAAAGGGCGGTGGTGCTGGCCGTCGCGGGGCGCTGATGCATGGCTGACTCTCCTTGAAAGGCGGGGCCGCGCGCTTCGGCGGCTCGGGTATCGGCGGTCCGGTGGCTCCACCACCGTGACGCTTTGACAAGTTGTCATAGTGGATGGAGCAGCGTCAAGAGACTTCCGGAAGTTGCTTAACTCTTTTTTAGTATGTATGGTGATGAGCAGTTGGGCAGCTCGACACAGCTCCGCCCCGCACAGGCACGCAGTCAGCGCCGACCCCGTTCGCCGGCCTGGTCCGCAACACCCACCGGAGATCCCCATGCTCGTCCCCGACCTGAGCCGCATGCTGCGCGAGGCCAACCGCGGCCAGCTCGCCGCTGCCCTTCTGGCGGCTGTTGACACGGCCGGCTACTACACGCCCGCCCCGCGGCCGGACTGCGGCGACACGGACCGGAGCGTCGCTCGCGCCGAGGCCAGGGCCGAGGCCGCCCAAGAAGTGGTGGATGCGATCGTGCTCGCACTCGCCGCCCACCCCGGCCAGCCCCCGGCCGCCGGTGGCACCGATTCCTGAACTGCCCGCAATTTCCCCTCCTCTTGGGAGCACCCTTGACCTCGCCGAACACCTCTTGGCGGACAGTCCCCATGCCGCCGCGCGTGGCACGCGTCGCCCGCAACAGCGCCGGTCGGCCGGTACCGGGCGTCAGCCCCTGGAACGTCACCCGGGAAGGGCAGATGGCCGTCCGCGAGAACGCCCAGCTCGGTCCGCACCTGATCTGCCCCTGCCAGCCGGGCCGGGGGACACCCGCTTTCGGCGAGCAGTGCCCCGAGGCCCAGCGGACGCTGATGGCGCAGCGGCGCTGCGGGCTGTGCACGACGCCGATCAAGCCGACCACGGGGGTCGTATTCGTCGGCGGCCTGAACGACCGCGCCTACCTGGAACCGCCGCTCCACGGCCAGTGCGCCGCCTACGCGCTGCGGGCGTGCCCCGTGCTGTCCGCCGCCGGAGCGCGTACCGGCCTCGCTCTCGCACGCACCTACCAGCTGCGCGAGCGCCGGATCACCGGGCTGAGTCCCACAGGACGGGACCACGCGATGTTCGACTACCAAGATCCGCTCGCCCGGCTGGCCGGAGTTCTCGACTTCTACGTCGCGTTCCCCGACGGGCCCGAGCGCATGGACGCGTCCCGATGGCTCGAAGAGAACGCCCCCCGGCTGTAGCTCCGATCGGCGGGGCTCATGCTCCCCACCGGCCTTCCCCGCTCCCCTCCTCGACAAGGAGATCCAGATGAACACCCCGTCCGAGTACCGCGCTGCCGCCCGGCGGTTGCTGGGCGCCCTCCCCGCCCAGCTTCCGCGCCAGGCCGAGCGGATCGCCGACGCGGCCGTCCGCGCCCTGTGGGACTCGGGGCTGCTGCCTCGCGGCCCGCTGTCCTCCAGCGAGGCGTTCGTCGCATGCCGTGACGCCCTCACCGCACTGGCGCACCACCTCGACACAACGACCGCCGGCGGTCACGGCGCAGGACGGCTCCTGCTGCTGGTGACCGCCGACCGCGGGGACTTCGCCCCCTACCCGCGCCTGTACGGCGATGAAGCGCGGGTCCGCGACGCAGCCACCGCGCTGCTGACCTTCCTTGAGTGGCACAGCGACGAGCCCGACCACGTGCTCGCTGTCGCGCTGCGCTTCCACGCCGAACAGGCAGCCCGCGCGGCCGTAACGGTCACGCTGGGAACAGATGACGAGGCCACGGAACTGCACGTGACGTTGCAGAACTGGTCGGGGCCGAGCGCACAGGCCGTCTGCGGCACGACACTGACCCGGCATGTCGTCGTCAAGAGCGGCGGCCTCACCGAGTGCGGCGGGTGCTTCGGCTACGCGCCGATCGTCCCGGTCCCGGTGCTCACCGGCCCGGAACACGACGTCTGGACGGCCTACCTGTCCGGCCGCCCCGGGGCGACGTCGTGAACGGCGAGCAGCAGTCCGCCGTGGAGCGCCGCTTCGCCGCCCAGCTGCCGCCGCAGCTGGCCACCCGGCCGAAGGACGCCCGCGGCTTCCCGATCAGCTTCGTCACCGCGATCCGGCCGGACGGCTCCCCCGACTTCACCGAACTCGACGGCCCCCGCAGGGCGGAGGCGATCATCCGGCATCTGTGTGGGCTGTGCGGGGAGCAACTGCCTTTCATCCGGGCGGTAATCGGTGGCTACCAGGTGGTCGAGCATCATCTGGCGATGGACCCCCCGATGTGTCTGGAGTGCGCCGTGTTCGCCGCGACGCACGCAGCCGCCGGGTGTCCCTTCCTGCTCATGCCGAATGCGCGCTTCCGCAAGGACCGGGCGACGCGGCCCTCGTCGCCGCTGGTGGCCAAGGGACGGCCGACGACGATGTACCTCGCGCGGACCTTCGCCCATGACGCGGTCCGGCTTGCCCTGCCGGACAGCACGATCGAGGTGATGGCACTGTGCGCACGGTGGACCGCGGTGCAGGAGATCCGCGCGGGCCGTCTCGTCGACGCGCCTCATCTCATCCGCCGCTGATTGCTTAACCCTATTTACTCCGGCATGGTCGAAGGCCATGCCGGAGCAGGGACCCCGTTCCCCTAGACCAAGACCAGCCCCGGGAGGATTCCCGTGCCCACTGCCACCATCGAGCCCGAACTTCTTGTCCAACTCGTGCGCGAAGCCCCCTACGCCGCACCGTATCTGAGGGAGACCATCGACTGGATCGAGCGCTCGGCGCAGTCCGGCCCGGACAGCATGGCCGCCGTGCAGCGCCTCGTCGAGGACTACGCCGCAGGGGCGGGCCCGGGTGCCTGCGAGCTGGCCGAGCGGTTGGCCGACGCCCGCCACGCCCTGGCGGTCATCTGCCAGGACCACTACGCCGTCCTGGCCGCGGGGCAGGCCCCGCCCGCGGTCGAGGTCGCGCGCCGAGCACAGGTCCTCCGCGTGGCCGTGGCTGCCGGCCGGGCCCGAGTGAGCGCCGGAACGGACGGCGCGGTCACGGTGGCTACCCCACCGGGACAGGTGACCTACCGGCCGGTGGAGACCGAGGGGGCCCACAGGATCAGGATCACCGCCCGGAGGTCCCAGGAGGCGGCACGCAAGCGGGCCGCCGCCGTACGAGACCTGCTCTCGCGGCATGTACGCATGGCCGACTGGAGCGTCCCCGAGCCCGAAGGGGTCACGGTGGAGACGACGGGCGGCCGAGTGAACGTCACGTGGTGGTCCGCGGACCCGATCGCCCCCTTGAGTCCCTGGGCACAGGGCGGCGAGCGGGAGCTGTGCGAGGCACTTCTCCAACACCGCGGGTATGCGGTGCGCCTCGCCTCCGATGGTGCAATCGAGGTGCTGGAGTGACCCGCCATGCCCCCCGGTTGGCCGCGAGCCCGCCCCCGTCAGCACAAGCCCGGCCGGACCGCGGTCTGCCGGCGGACCTGCGGTTCCACCGCGTACGCGCCGACGAGCACGGTCGACACCGCGTCTGCGCCCTGGTGTCGGACACGGTCTACGGGTCCCGGGAGATCGGGTTGATCGTCTGGGACCCGATGGGCGGGGAGGTCCAGTACATCCACACCGCACACGACGTACGGCGGCGCGGGGTGGCCACGGCCCTGTGGCTGGAAGCGAAGGACTACGCGCGCCGCGAGGGCCTGACCAGCCCTCACCACTCGGCACGCCAGACCCGAGACGGCGCAGCCTGGGCCCCGAGCTTGATTGTGTAACTCTATTTACCATTGCTAGATTGTGCATGTCGACGGATTGTTGTTTCCACCCGCCGCCGGCTTTCCCTTTCTCCGCCGTCCGTGGAACTGCGGCGGCTCCGCCAGCACTTCGGCGGACATCGGGGAATAGCACACGACAACCCCGAAGCCCGCGCCGCCAGGCGCACCGCACCCGCGCCGACGAGGTAGAGCCATGCCGCACACCCCCGAAACGACTCCCCGCACAGACGCCGCCGAGCGTGCGCCCGGCATCCCGGTACGCTGCGCCGCGCGCCCCCGGCACGCCGGCCTGGTCGTCCCGTGGATCTCCTACGCTCACGGCGAGCGAGCGGCCTTCGGGAGCATCGACCCGATCCGACGGCACCGGGCGTTGCTGATGAAGCTCTGCCAGGTCTGCGGCCAGCGGCTTGAAGAGCGCATGTGCCTGGTCGTACGCCCGATGGACGCCCGAATCGGATACGCCCCCGAGCCAGGGCTGCACCCGGAGTGCCTCGTCCTCTCCAAGAAGCAGTGCCCGATGCTCAACGGCTCCGCCGCCGCCTACCGCAGCGCCCCCTTGTCGCGGCACCCCGCCGGGCGACCGTGCACCGACCCGGCGTGCAGTTGTCCGGCACTCGCCTCCGACGACAGCCACCAGGTCCGGTCGGGCCGCCCGGCCGACGCCTTCGACGCCTGGATGATCGCGGCTGAGCACTACCGGCTCACGCCGGACCCGGGCCACCGCGGCGCGATCCTCGGTGTCGACCTGAAGGTGCCCGTGCTGCGCGTACGCCCGATCCGCGAAGCGACCGGCCCCCGGCTCTCGCGTGAGGAGGCCGTGCGGATGCTCGCGGCTCTGCGCGCCCTGGGGCTCTGGCTCTCCTCAGCACTGCCACCGGCCCGGCGGCAGACCTACCGAACAAGGATGATCATGATTCCGAGCGGCAAGTCCACCCTCACCCCGACGATCCGGAAGATCCTCACCGCCGCTTCCCAGCGCCAGGACAGCTCGCTCCCCGGCGACGTCACCGCGGTCACACTGTCGCGGATCCTCGAAGCCGGCTGGGCGGAGGTGCCCGCAGGTGGGACACGTCCGGCTATCACCACCTCCGGCCGTCGAGCCATCCTGAGCCGACCGCAGCTGAACGCGCTGACCACCGCCAGTGCGGACGATCGCCTGGCGCCCAGCGCGGTATGGCAGACCTCGCGTTCGCTGGGCGCCCTGCTCCTGGTCCACTTCTGGGACGACAAGACCAGTTCGTTCCACACGACCGACGGCGACAGCGGCACCAGCCGGCCGACCCGTCGGCCCTACCGCACCAAGCTCGGCCGACAGGTTGCCGAACTCGGCCAGCGCAAGACGGTCTGAACCGGCCGCGAGGCGCCGGCAGCGCCGGCGCCCAGGACCTGCGCGACCAGCTCGCCCAGGACTAGTACTGCAACCGCATCTGGAGAATGTGGCCTCGGCGTTTGTAGTGGGATCGGCGGGCTCGGGCCTGGCTGCGTCGTCGGAAGCGTGACCAGTGCAGATGGTGCTCGTTGCTGTGGCAGTGGCGC
>NZ_JACEGK010000262.1:0-10626 GCF_056859195.1 Streptomyces sp. NH27 | reverse complement strand
GGCCAGGACGAGGCTGACCGGGCCGGTGCCCCAGCCGAGGCCGCCGTGGGAGGTGGAGGCGCCCATCCAGTCCGCGAAGGAGGCGCCGAGCGGGCGGGTCAGGACGTAGGCGGCCCAGAAGGTGGCGACCGCGTCGAGGCGGAAGCCGAGCCAGGCGACGGCGGGTACGGCGATCAACGCGGCGAACATCACGCCGGAGGAGAAGTAGCCGAGGTGGAAGCCGCCCGCGGTGAGGTCGCCGACCGCGGTGCCCAGCGCGAAGGTGGCCAGCACCGTGGCCCAGTAGAACTTCTCGCGCCGCCGGGTGCGGATGCTGTGGATCGACAGGGTGCCCTCGCTGCGGTACCAGGCGATCAGCACGGCCGTGAGGATCACCGCGAAGGCCACGGTGGAGACCGCGTACGGGATGCCCACCACCACGTGCACGACATCGGCGGCCATCGTGCCGAAGACGCTCACCATGACGATCGCCGACCAGTACGTCCAGGCCGAATAGCGGGGCGCGCGGAACTGGAGCACCAGCGAGCCGACCAGCCCGAGCAGCCCGATCGCCCCGGCCCCGACCGGGCTCAGCACCCGGGCGAGGAAGTCCGAGGTGGTCTCGCCCATACCGGTGGTGAGCACCTTCGTCAGCCAGAACAGCACGGTCACTTCGGGTACCTTGCTGATGGCCGTGCCGGCCGCCCTCGCCGTGCCACCGCCGCCGTGTCGGGACCGCTCCACGAAGCCGCCGCCTTTCTGGCGCCGCGCGGCGCCGCACTACGATCCATGTCTGACTACAGGACTGTAGACGGAAATGCCGCGGCGTACGTTCCCGGGAACCTGCCGGGATCTCCTGATCCGCGGAGATCCCGGGAGATCCCGGCACGCGGTCCCTCGTCGGTGAAGCCGATGTTCGCGTTGCCCGTCGCCCGGCCCAGAAGGGAGTTGGGCCTGCCGCGGACGGCGGACCCGACCGGTACGGCAGGCGATGTGGCCGGCGACCGCGGAGGCGATGCCGGTCGTCGCGGTCGGCACGGTGCTGGGCGCCATGGTGACGGGCCTGACCGGCTCGGCGGACCGGATATGGTGCGGGCGAACCGGATGCCGGGCAGGCGGCGTCCACCAGGTTCCAGGGGGAGGCTGAAACAGATGGAACTGACGTTGACCGAGGAGATGTTGCTCGTCTCCAAGGGCCCGGGCTCCGATCGCTTCGCCGGCGGCCAGCAGGCGATCTTCGGCGTGGCGGGAGCGGTGCTGATGGAGTTGGCGCTGGAGGGCCGGGTCGCGGTGCGCGACGACCGGATCTTCGCGGTCGACGGCCGGACCGGTGGGCTCGCCGCACGCCAAGTCGGGCCGCAGGCCGAGGAGATGTGGAAGCGCATCCGCGCGCAGGGGCGCCTCCAGCGGCCCGCACGGTGGGTGGGGAACTCCACGACGGCCGGCAAGGCGTACCACAGGGCACGGGTCGAACTCCGCGACCGCGGCATCGTGCACGACGAACACCGGCGCGTGCTGGGCCTGTTCCCCGCCACCCGCTGGACCGAGGTGGACGCCGCGCCGGGCATCGAGGTCCACGAGCGCGTCACCCGGGCGATGAACGGCGGCGGCGCCGACGAGCGCACCACCGCCCTGGTCCTGCTCATCGACGCCTGCCAACTGTCCACCAGGCTCTTTCCGCAGATCGATCGCCGTACCCGCAAGGGCCGTTTGACGAAATTCGCCGCGGGTCCCTGGGCGAGCGAGCCGCTCGGGGAGGCCGTCCGGGCCGTCGCGAAAGGTGTCGCCGGCGCCCTCGCGGCGGCCCGTGCCGCCCAGACGGCGACCAACTGACCCGCCCACCGGCCCATCGACGCCCCGACTCCGCCAAGACCTCCGGCACCACGCTCGTCCGGTGGCCGGTCGACGGCGGCGCGAACCAGGGTTGGAGGTTCGTCCCGCTGTCCGGCGACGCGTACACCGCCTCGCACCCGGCCTCCGCACGCCATCCCTGAGTGCCCCGGGACCGGCTGCGGTCAGTTGGTCGGGGGCTCCGGGACGCGGATCGCCGCGCTCGCGATCTTCAGGAACGCCTCGGTCGTACGCGACTTGAGCCGGCTCAGCTTCTTGACCCCCGGCCCGACGAGGTGCTGGTCGAACGGCACCGTGACGGTCGGGCCGGAATGTCCCTCCGGGCGGGCGCCGTTCCTGGTGTTGCGATCGGTGCTCTCCAGCTTCGTGCACACCACGACAGCGGTGTCGGCCAGTTGTGCCCAGCCGCGACCGCGCAGTTGCGCCAGCACCTCCTGCGCGGCGAGCAGCGAGTCGCGTGCGTCGGTACAGCACAGTACGAGCCGGTCGGCCAGGTCCAGCATGACGTGGGCGCCCCTGAGACGGTGGTTCGACCAGTCGGTCAGCACCACGGAATAGTGCCGGGCCGCCAGCGTGAGCACGTGCCGGTACTCGTCGCCGTGTGCGGAGCTTCCCGCGGTGCGGGTGGCGCTGCTGGCGATGACGTGCAGACCGGACGGGGTGGCGGTGGTCCAGCGGCTGATCTCCTCGTACGAGGCGTCGGGCGTCAGCGCCATCAGTTCGGGAGTCCGGTTGGTGATGCCCGGGGGCAGGAAGGAGTACAGCTCGCCTGCTCCCGGTGCGCCGTCCAGGGCCAGCGTCGGCTCGCCACGGACAGCGGCGAGTACCGAGCCCAGCAGGAAGGTCGTCGTGGCCCGCCCGCTGTGTGGTTGGGCTCCGATGACGGCGACGGTCAGACCGTGGGTGAGGGGCCGTCGGATCTCCGCGAGCCGGGCGGCGGCCTGCCTGCCGTTCCCGCGCAACCCCAGCCGGAGCGCCTTGGGAGCCGGCTCCGCGGCGGACGGGCGCTCGGGGGCGACCCGGCGATGCGCCAACGGAGGGCGCGGGTGCTGATCATCGGTCCGCCGGACCGCGCGCGGCTCCTCCGCCTGTTCGTCGTCCTCCCGCCGAGGCTGCACGATGGCGACATAGCGCGCGAGGATCTCGGACATCTCCGCGGCGCTCGGCCGTTTGTCGGGGTCGATGTCGAAGCACCGCGCCACCGCGGCGCGCAGCGGACGCCAGCTGTCGCCCTCCCCCATGAGCGAGCGGCGCGCGGTGGCGGTCGGGCGGGGGAAGAGCCGGGGGTTGATCTGATGGAGGAGTCCGCCGAACACGCGCATGCTGTCCGCCGCGGTGGGCACCGGCCCGGCGCCCTCGTAGGTGCCGTCGACCGCGCAGCCGGACAGGCTCGTGAGCACGATCGAGCGGCGGAGCACCAGCACCGTGTCGGTGGTCAGTTCGGCGGGCACCAGACCGCACAGGTGACAGATGCTCAGCGCACCGGCCAGGTGCCAGCCGAGGGTGAGGCTGGTGAGCAGATCCGGTCCTGCGGTCGTCGTGTCCTCGGGGAGCAGCTCGCTGAGCCGTGGCGGGCCCACTTCGGTGAAGGACGTCGGGGTGTAGGGCTCCATCGCGACCCACGGGTGCAGCCCGTCCAGATCCGCGGCGATCAGTGGCGGCGCGTAACGGCCGTTCATCCGGCGCAGTGCTTCCGCTTCCGTGCGCAACAGGCCCACGGCGCCCACCTGGGCATCGGGGCGCGGGGCCCGTACCGCCGCGAAGTGGCCGGCACTGTCGCGGCCCAGGTAGACCACGGTGCGCCGGCCCCTCCGGCGGCCCTTGAGGGTGTAGGGGCCGAGTTGCCGGGGGTCGCGGTCGGCCAGGGCGTTCCAGCCCTCGCCGTCCGACGGCTCGATGTCGTCGCCCTGCTCCGGGTCCTGCTGTTCCGGGCGAAGGGGCAGCGTGTCCGGGGACACGCCGAATCGCGTCATCAGCCGGCGTTCGACGGCGGTGAAGGAGCGGAGCGCCGGCGGCAGGGTGTCGGTGCCGCCGGGATGCGCCAGCCAGGCCGGGAAGTCCGGTGATCTGCCCGCCAGTTGTTCCAGCCGGCGTCCGATGCCGCGGCTGGTCCTGGCCAGTTCGGCACTGGGCAGGGCGTCCAGCAGAGCGGCCTTGGCCTCCTCGGTGAAGTCGAACACCCGGTGCTTGGCCGGCAGGGGGCCGGCGACCGGAGCGGGCACGGGACGGATGACGCCGCCCAGGAAGATCTCCGCGAGATGGGCGGTGTTCGCGCGCCAGGGCACCGCCCTCTGCACGAGTCGCATCACGGGCACGGAGACCGGGGACACCGCGGCAAGGTGGGCTGCCAGCCGGTACGCCTCCGGTGACGCGGCGTCCTTGAAGTGCTGGAGGTCCGCGGTCCCCTGCGAGCCGGCGTGGAGGGTGAACCGCCGTGGCCGGGCCAGCAGCGGAAGTTCGACGGTGGTGCCCGGCGACGTGAGGAGCCCCGTCCACTCCCGGAACGACTCCGCCGTGGGTTGCAGCACGGGTACCGGTACCCCGGAGAAGTCGGCCAGACCTGCCGGCAGGATCCGGTCGGTGATCTCCCAGGCGGTGCCGGCTCCGCCCGGCCGGCGCGTGGTCGCCTGCCATGGGTCGGCCTGGATGCCCGAGCCTTCCCACAGCTCCGGCGGAAGCGCGTGCACGATCGCGACGGGTCCCTTGGCGGCCCAGCGCAGCATGACGTCGTGCGCCGTGCCGTGTCGCCACGCGGACCCCATGCCGTCGCTGACGACGAGGACGAGTGTCTGCCCCGACGGGTCGAGCAGTGTGGACGGTGCCAGCGGGGCACTGCCGGTGGTGAAGGGCTGGGCCCGGAGCACCGGTTGGTCTCCCGTGCGCGTGTCGAGGCCGAGCACCCGGATCGAGCGGAAGGCGCCGAGGCGTTGCATCGCGGTGATCAGGTCGGCGGCGAGACGGTGCCACAGCAGCATCGAGAGCCCGTCGTCGATGACCAGGGCCAGGTGCAGCCATCTCTCCTGGGCGGGCTTCAGTACGACGTCCGGCAGCCGGGTCTCGGCCAGGGCCGCGGCGGTGGCCGCCTCGTCCAGTTCCTTGCGCCACCGGCTCGGGTGTTTCCGTTTGAGCGGACGAAGTGCCCGGCCGACGCCCAGTTCGTTGACGAGCACCTTCTCCTCGGGAACCCGCAGCGGCATCGCCGATCGGCCTGGCGGGGGCGTCGACCGAGGTTCCGGTGGCGGCTTGCGCCGCTGCGGTCTCGATACGGTCGCGGGCTGCGCGGTCGCGAACAGCTCCGGCGGGATGAAGGTCCTGAGATCGGCGTTGGAGGGCGCGACCGGTGCGGGACCGGGTTCGGTGTCACGGTCCGGCGAGGCGGTGCCCGGTTCGGCGTGGGCGGGCTCGTCGGTACGGCGGGCGAGCTCCAGCGGAAGGGCGGTGCCGCCGGTCGGCAGCAGCCGCGCCAGCCAGAGCACGTCGAGGACGTCCTGGGAGTCGAGTTGGTATCCCGCGGCCTTCAGGACGCGTAGGACATCGCCGAGGCCGTCCACGGTGTGCGTCACGGTGTGACGATGCCGGTCAGCTGGTGGAGCACCGCGTCGAGCAGGCCGCCCGCGTCCAGGTCGACTCCGCCGACCCGTAGGAAGACCGCGTTCAGCAACTGGTCGGTGGCCAGTTCGCCCGGTGCGCGGCGGCGGAGGAAGGTCTGGACGAGGTCGTCGACCTCGTCGAGCACGTCGTCCCCCAGGTGAGCGGCGACGATCGCCCGCAGCCGCTCCTCGTCGGGCATCGGCAGGTCCAGACGGACGCAGCGGCGCAGAAACGCCGGCGGGAAGTCCCGTTCCCCGTTGCTGGTGATGACCACGACGGGGAACTGCGTGCACTGGACCCGGCCGCGGGTGACCGGCACGGTGGCACCGGAGTCCGCCGTCAGCACGTCGACCACGACGGTCTCCTCCGGCAGCCGGGCCAGTTCGGGAATCTCGAAGGTGCCGTCCTCGAACACGGTCAGCAGGTCGTTCGGCAGGTCGACGTCGCCCTTGTCCATCTCGTCGACCAGCAGGACCCGCGGCAGCGCGCCGGGGGCCATCGCGGTGCCCATCGGGCCGAGCCGGACGAAGGTGCCGATCGAGGGCTCGGGTTCACCGCGGTCCCGGCTCAGCGTGGTCTCGCGCAGCCGGCCGATGGCGTCGTACTGGTAGAGCGCTTCCTGCACGCTCGATCGGCTGTTGACGGGCCACCGCAGCAGTTCGCCGAGGCTCAGTTCGTGTGCGATCGCCCGTGCCAGCGACGACTTGCCGGTGCCGGCCACCCCGGTGACCAGGAGTGGCCGGCGAAGGTGGAGGGCGACATTCACGATGTCCGCGTGTTCGGGCGTGATCAGGTAAGGGAGGTGCACGGCCGACGGGCCGCCCGTGGTGAAGCGACGCCAGGGCGGTGCGGGCGGCATCGTGATCGAGCGGGGATCTCCGTCACCGCGAAAGATGCGCCAGTCGGCCTGCGGTCCGGCGGTCATGAGCCCTCCTGGGGTTCGGACAGGCGCAGCCGCGGAGGTTGCTTGTCCGCGTCCGCCCATGCCAGTACGGGTCTTCCGGGGAATTCCTGTGGATGATGGACGATCTTGGCCCGGTAGGAGCGCACACCTTCGGGCAGATCCCGGGTGGTCACCTTCGTCATGTACTCAACGGCGTGCGACTCCTTGCCACTTCCCCGATCCCACACCACTACGGGTACCCCCACGGTGAGGGCTGTCTGCACGATCTGGTCGCGCAACCGCGGTGGCACGTCGACGGTCACGCGCACCGCGTCGACCTGGTCCATCAACGTGCCGTAGATCGCCCGCCGGTCGGCGGCCTCGTCGGTGAAGAGCAGGGACGCGCCGGTGTCCAGTTGCCGCCATCGGCGATGCCAGTCCGGCACGAACCGCTGGCTGCGGAGCAGGAGTTCGGGACAGTTCACCACCAGCGGGTACTCCGCGCCGAGTACGCCGGGGACCATGTCACCGGGGCCCACCCCGTCCCACTCGTCGATCGGGAGGTTCAGCCCGGATCGCTCCACGAGCACCTCGATCAGCGGGCGGGTCTCCCCCGGGTAGGCGCGGTAGACCGACTGCAGGACGCGCAGCAGTTCACGAGCCGCCTCCGCGCCGGTGAGGCTGTCGCACTCGTCGCCAGGTGACACCTGGCGCAGTCCGGCACCCTCGTCACACCACACCCGCAACTGGTATCGGCTCCTGGAGGTGCGGTTCAACTGGGCCAGGACGCGGGGCGGCGACAGGCGGTCGGCCCGCATCTCGGCCCATTCCACCGCGTCGGAGCGCCGTTCGAACAGGGCCGAGTGGTGGATGCCCAGGCGGCTGGCGACACCGTCGGTCCACAGCCGCAGCGCGGCGCACTGGGCGGAGGGGCAGAGCGCCGCGATGTACTCCATCACACGGATGAGACCGGGCACCCGTGCACCGTCCTCCACCGATCGTCCGTCGCCCGGCAGGCGCTCCAACTGCTCCAGGAGACCGCTCCATTCGCCCACCGAGGAGACGTTGGCCAGTGGCAGTGCGGCCCGCACGGCTTCCGGAAAGCGGGCGGCCAGTTGCTGGGGAAGAGCGGAGAGGATCTGCTGGAGCCTGCTCAGCTCACGTGGGGTCAGCAGCCGCGGAGTCGTGGACAGCCGTCCCACGGCGAGCAGTTGGGCGACCGAGCGGGCGTCGTCGCGCACCATGTCGGTGAGCACCGCGAGGGCACGGGGTTCGGTGACCAGGAACCGGGCGAATTCCTCGACCGTCGGATCGGACCCGTCGTCGCGCCACCGGTATCCGCAGAACTCGGCCAGTTTCCGGGCCTGGTCGGAACGCAGCAACGGGTTGGGGAGTATGCGTTCCACGATCTCGGTGAACAGCGCAAGCGCGGGATCGTCAGGATCGCCAGGGGGGTCGTCCGGATCGGCAGGGCCCGGACCGAGGAGATCGCCGGCTCCGGCAGCCCGTAGCTCCTGCTCGATGCGTTGCCACGGAATGCCCCAGCTGCGGCGGATGATGTCCTGGCTGCTGAACGGCAGTTGACGCCCGGTGACGCGGTCGGTCGGCGGCATGACATGGGCTGCGACGATCCCCGTCACCGCGTTGTCGTCCGGGGACCACAAGGGCCCGCCGCTGTAGGAAGGCGCTATCGCCATCCCGGTGGCGCTCCCGTCGATGTAACCGAAGCTCCCGTCACACGTCTTGACCCGGACGTCCGCGAAGGTGTGGCTCGCCGCGGTGCTGTGCCACGCCCGCAGCGACTGTCCCGCGGCCATGGGGACCCAGGGCGGCGGTTCCACGGCCATCCCGAAGTCCGCCTCCAGACCCAGCACCGCCAGATCACCGAGCCACTCGTGGTCGTCGCCCGCACGCATTCCCGAAGTCCCGTCCCGGCGCCGGGGAGGCACCCAGAACATCACCTCGGCCCGGCGTCGCGAGCTGTCGGGCGAGGCGGGCAACGCGACGGTGATCTGCTCGTGGTCCGGGGGCCGGCTGTCGAACGCGCTCCGCCCCAAGGCGTCGTTGACGACATGGGCACAGGTCAGCAGCCGATCGCGGGCGAGGAGCACGCCCGCACCCGCGGACCTGCCGTCGTCGATACGCAGCACCGAAACGACGAAACCTCGGGGGTCGGCGTCCGACGAGCGACCCGACGGGATGAACCATCCCATGCCTCAGCCCGCTTGCGGGGCGTGTGGTTCCCGCGCGGCAGATATCCCCTCGCCCGGCGCCCCGGGGGCGGCGGCCCGAGGTGCGGGCTGCCAGGTGGCGGACACGGTCAACACGGCCTTGCCCGCGACCCCGACCACACCGAGTTTGAGGTCCTGGCCCACCTCGACCCCGAAGGTGACGTTCACCTCCTGCGGTGGACGGTCACCGGCGACGATCGCGTCGTGAACTTCCTGGAGCAACGGCCCGAGCGGCTGGAGGACCGCACGCAGCGCCCCCACCGCCATGGTGGGCACCGTACGACCACCGCGGGAAACGGGAACGGTGCGCCCTATCCCCGGGGGTAAGTCGTCCTCCTGGCTCGGTACGGGGCCGGCCTCGCCCGCGTGACCGGCCTCGCCCGCCTCGCCCGCCTCGCCCGCCATCTCGAAGCGGACGGGCGTCCCGTCGGCCAGCAGTAGTTCGGTGAAGTTCGCCACCCTTCCATTGTGCCGACCCGGAGCCCCCGGGATGAGCGGTTGCACGCAAGAGGCACGGCGGGCGGACCACGTCACGGCATCGAACGCCACGGCCGGGAACCGCACGACGAGCGGCGGCGTCGCTACCGCCCGCCGGCGGCCAACTCGCCGACGGGTCAGCGGAGTTCCGGCTGCGACTCGTGGCCTTCGTGGCGCCGGGTGCCTCGGTCGGCCTGATCTCCGCGCTCGCCGAAGGAGCGCTCGACCTCGCCTTCGTCTCCCTGCCCGGTCAGCCCCCGGCAGCGGTACGCCTCCAGGAACTGGCCTTCGCACCAATGGACTTGGTTGTCGCGACCGGGCACCAGCTCGCCGAGCGGACGTCGGTGACACTGGCCGAGCTGGCCGACGAGTGGTTCGTGGACTTCCCAGGTTGACCCGTGCCACCCCCGTGCCGCACCGTGCCGCACCGTCCAAAGACGTCTGTCCACCGGCCGTCCGCGTGGCCACCGGCACGGCTGGTGCAGAGCCACCGGCGAGGTCGATCGCAGTGGCCGGCACGGCTGCCCAGAGGAACGGTCGGACCACCGGAATGCCTTGCCGGGACGGCCCGGCCGATCGGGCCGGGCGCGGTACTCGGCTACCAGGGCTGGTCCTGGGTCAGCTTCAGCAAACGCTGCAGGTGCGTGCCGGCCTTGCGCAGGTCGGCCTCGGGGACCTGCCACAGCCGTGCCGCGTCGCCGTAGCCGCCTCCGCCGAGGCCGCTCCAGTAGCAGGCGGAGCGTTCGGCGGCGGCAGCGAGGACCGCAGCCGGGTAACGCTCCCGCAATGCCTGCGGATCGGTCAGCCGCCACCAGGAGGCCAGCGCCCGCGCGGCCAGGTACGCCCCGTGCCGGGCAGGGATGCGTTGCCACAGCAGGTGGGCGACCGGGTCCAACTCGGCACTGGTGCGCGGGAGATGGGCGCCCGGCTCGGTACAACCTGAGCGGTAGCGCGCCATCATGGTGCTGGCGTTCATCGCGTAGGGGCTCTGGTGGGGCAGCACCTCGGCAATCAGCCGGTCGGGCCCGAGGGACCGGCGCAGCAGGTAGTCATGGCGTCCCCGATCGGTGTGGACCTCGCCTCCGACACTGTCCCAGCCGCGTCGTCCCTCGGCGGGATAGACAGCGACGCTGCAGGACTCCACCCGCTCCCGGGAGTCGACGCCGATCCCGTACAGCGGCCCGTCCGCGCCGTACAGCCGCAGCAGGACGGCGGCGGGCGAGTCCGGGGCGCACATCCGCTCCAGCTTGCGGCGGTCGCCGCCCGCGGCGTGCTGCCAGAAGGTGAAGGCGCGCTTCTGCAGGGTCTGGGGATCGACAGACCGGCGCTGCGGCGAGGACGGAGCATGGCCGGGTGCGGCGGGGCGGGGGGAGGCGGCGCGCGCTGCGGACGCCTCGGCGATGCGCCCGGCCTTCGCTCCACCTCCGCTCCGCGGCGCAGCGCCGCCTGCGGCCTCGGCGTTTCGTGCGGCCGACCGCCCCCCGGCAACGGTGGCGCCCGCACCCACCGGTGCCACCGCGCCTTCCGCGGATACGTGCGCGGCGGCGTCGCGGGGCGGTGGTACGGACTCCGGGGCCGGAACCGGGGTGGGGTGCTTGGGGGCCAGGCATCGGG
>NZ_JACEGK010000261.1:0-10630 GCF_056859195.1 Streptomyces sp. NH27 | reverse complement strand
TCGCCGGCCAGTACCTGCGCCAGGTCGTAGGAGACGGGCTCCTCCAACTGCGCGGAGGTGCAGCTGTCCGGGGTCCGGTCCGGGCGCCAGCGGCGGACCTGGGCGGTGTGCCGGAAGCGGTCGCCCTGCATGTGGTCGTACGCGACCTCCACGACGCGCTCCGGGCGCAGCGGCACCCAGGAGAGGTCCTTCTTGCCGGTCCAGCGGCTGGGGCCGCCCGGCAGCCGGCCGGCGGCCTGCGCCTCCTGGCTGGCCCACTCCTGCCAGGGGTGGCCCTCGACCGACTCCATCCGCAGCGGCGCCAGCTCCTCCATGAGGGCTTTGCGCCGGGCCATCGGGAAGGAGGCGCAGACCCCGACGTGCTGGAGCCGGCCGGCCGCGTCGTACAGGCCGAGCAGCAGCGAGCCGACCACCGGCCCGCTCTTGTGCGGCCGCAACCCCGCGACCACGCAGTCCGCGGTCCGCTCGTGCTTCACCTTGACCATGGACCGCGCCCCCGGCTGGTAGGGCAGTTCGTGCGGCTTGGCGACCACACCGTCGAGGCCGGCGCCCTCGAACTGCTCGAACCACTCCCGCGCGACGGCCAGGTCGTCGGTGGCGGGCGTGACGTGCACGGGGGCCGCCGTGTCGCGCAGCGCGAGTACCAGCGCCTCCCGCCGCTCGCGCTGGGGCGCCTGAACCAGCGACGTGTCGCCCAGTGCCAGCAGGTCGAACGCGACGAAGCTCGCCGGCGTGACCTCCGCCAGATGGCGCACCCGGGAGTCGGCCGGGTGGATGCGCTCCAGCAGCGCGTCGAAGTCCAGCCGGCCGTCCATGGCGATCACGATCTCCCCGTCCAGCACGCAGCGCGCGGGCAGCTGCTCGCGCAGCGCCTCGACCAGTTCGGGGAAGTAGCGGGTCAGCGGCTTGCCCGAGCGGCTGCCCAGCTCCACCTCGTCGCCGTCGCGGAAGACGATCGCCCGGAAGCCGTCCCACTTCGGTTCGTACAGCATCCCCGATGGGACGGTCGCCGCGGACTTCGCCAGCATCGGCCGCACCGGCGGCATCACGGGAAGGTCCATGCCGGGATTCTCCGCCGTGCGGCAGCCGGGCGCCCGCCGAGCGAAGGGTCGCCGGCCGGCGTGGCCGACATCCGACGACGGTGCCGAGCGACGCGACGAGCGGTGAGACCGAGCGGGCGACGAGGCCGACCAGCAGTGAGGGCGCGGGCGGATCCGGCGCAGGGTGCGGGAAAGGGCCGGCTTTGCCGACGGGCGGCCCGCGCCGATGCGGCTTAGCGTGAACGGCATGGCAGAGGCGCTGGAGCTCACGGTCGGCGAGCGCACGGTCCGCGTGTCCAACCCGCACAAGGTGTACTTCCCGGAGCGCGGCTTCACCAAGGCCGACGTCGTCCGCTACTACCTGAGCGTCGGGGACGGCATCCTGCGCGTCCTGCGGAACAGGCCCACCACCCTGGAGCGGTACCCCGACGGTGTCGACGGCGAGTCGTTCTTCCAGAAGCGCGCGCCCAAGAACCTGCCCGAATGGATTCCGACCGGCCGCATCTCCTTTCCCAGCGGCCGCCACGCCGACGAGATCTGCCCGACCGAGATCGCCGCCGTCGCCTGGGCGGCGAACCTCGGCTGCCTCACCTTCCACCCCTGGCCGGTGCGTCGCGACGACACCGAGCACCCCGACGAGTTGCGCATCGACCTCGACCCGCAGCCCGGCACCGACTACGCCGACGCGGTACGCGCCGCCCACGAACTGCGCGATGTGCTCGACGACCTGGGCCTGACCGGCTGGCCCAAGACGTCCGGCGGCCGCGGCCTGCACGTCTTCGTGCCGATCGCCCCCGAGTGGACCTTCGTCCAGGTCCGCCGCTCGGCGATCGCGATCGCCCGCGAGCTGGAGCGGCGCGACCCGGCGCGCGTCACCACCGCCTGGTGGAAGGAGGAGCGCGGCGCGAAGATCTTCGTCGACTACAACCAGACCGCCCGCGACCGCACCATCGCCAGCGCCTACTCGGTACGGCCCCGCCCGCAGGCCCCCGTCTCCGCACCGCTGCGCTGGGACGAGCTGGACAGCGCGGTGCCCGCCGACTTCGACCTCGCCACGATGCCGGGCCGGTACGCCGAAGTCGGCGATCTGCACGCCGACATGGAGGAGCACGCCTTCCGGCTCGACGCGGCCCTGGAACTGGCCGCGCGCGACGAGGCCGAGCACGGCCTGGGCGACCTGCCGTACCCGCCGGACCACCCGAAGATGGCCGGCGAGCCGAAACGGGTGCAGCCGAGCCGGGCGAAGAAGGAACAGAAGAAGGGGCCGGGGCAGGGGTAGGAGAGCAGGTAGGGCGGGACTCAGTCGAAGGTCTCCACGAACTCCTCCGGCGGGCCCAGTTCCGGGCGGTCGCGCAGCTCGATCCGGTCGCCGAAGCGCTCCAGTTCGAGCACGGTCACGGTGTTGCCGCCCGCGGTCAGCAGCGGCGCGGGCACGTAGAGGGTCTGCTGCGGGCCGATCTCCCAATAGCGGCCCAGCAGCGTGCCGTTGACCCAGACGAAGCCCTTGCCGAAGCCGGGGAAGGCGAGGAAGGTGTCGGCGGGCGCGGGCACGCTGAACGACGCGACCGCGAAGCCCGCGCCGCCCGAGGGCGGAGCGCAGTCCGGCGCGAGCCGCACGTCGTCCGGCGACCACTCGTCCAGCGGGAGTTCGCGCATCTCCCAGCCGTGCACGAGCCGCCGCTCGACGCGGACCCCGCCGAGGATGCCCTTGCCCTGGCCCAGCAGCGGGCCGTAGTTGATCCGGCCCTGGTTCTCCACCAGCAGTTCGAGTCTGACCCGCTGCCCGGCGCCCTCGATGGCGAGCGAGCCGGTCTCCTCGTCGAGCACGCCCAACGGCACACCGTCGGCGAAGACCTGGGCCCGGTCGTGCAGCCCGGTCACCGTCAACTCGTTGGTGCCGCGCGGTAGTCGGGGCCACGCCCGGTACAGCACCAGCCCGGACGGCTGCCCCAGTTCCTCGAAGCTCATCGGGTACGGCGATCGCACCGCCGTCGACAGCGCGGTGAGTCCGCCGAGCAGGGCCGCGCCCTGTCGGACGGACAGGCTGCGCGGGGCGAGCAGTTCGGCCGGCGGCGGCAACGGGCGGTCCCGCACCTCGCCCGTCGCGGGGCCGGCTCGCGTTCCGGCGGCGAGCTTGCGCAGTTGCTCGCGCAGCGCGAAGAACTTCGGTCCGACCGCGCCGTGTTCGGCGATCGGCGCGTCGGAGTCGTAGCTGGTGATGGTCGGCTGCAAGCGGGTGCCGTCGTGGTTGGCGCCCGCCCACAGGCCGAAGTTGGTGCCGCCGTGTGCCATGTAGAGGCTCACCGAGCCGTTTTCGTCCAGGATCTCACCGAGCGTGCTCGCCGCGCTCTCGGCCGAGCGGACGTGGTGCGGGTCGCCCCAGTGGTCGAACCAGCCGTTCCAGAACTCGGCGCAGACGAACGGCTCGTCCGCCCGGCGGTCCCGCAGCAGCCGCGCCGCCTGCCCGGCCCGCGAGCCGAACGTCGCGGTGGCCAGCACCCCCGGCAGCGAACCGCCGTCCTGCATCAGCTCGGTCGGCCCGTCCGCGGTGCACAGCAACTCGCTGATCCCGCGCGTCACCAGCGCGTCCCGCAGCCACTCCAGGTAGTCGGCGTCGTCGCCGTAGCTGCCGTACTCGTTCTCCACCTGTACGGCGACCACCGGCCCGTCGTACGCCGCCTGCGCCGCCGTGATCTTCGGCACCATGACGTCGAACCAGCGCGCCACCTCGTCCAGGAACAGCCGCTGTGACGTGCGCGGCCGCATCCCGGGCATCCCGGTCAGCCACGACGGCAGCCCGCCGTTGTCCCACTCGGCGCAGATGTACGGGCCCGGACGGACGAGCACGTCCAGGCCGGCGTCCTGTGCGAGGTCGAGGAACCGTTCGAAGTCGCGCGGGCCGTCGAAGCGGGGCGTGGAACGGCGTGGCTGATGGAAGTTCCACGGCACGTACGTGTCCACCGTGTTGAGACCCAGCGCGGCCAACCGGGCCAGCCGGTCCGCCCATTGCTCCGGGTGCACCCGGAAGTAGTGCAGCGAGCCGGCGAGTATCCGGTGCGGCTCGCCGTCCCGGAGGAGTTCGCCCCGGGGGCAGGACAGGATGGGGGCGGGCGGCTGCGCCGGGCTTCCCACGGGGACCACGGCGGCAGTCGTGGTCCGCTTCTCTGTGTCCATGCCCACCGCCATCCCACGGAATGATACCGATACCGTCCGGTCCACCGCCGAGTTCGCCATGCTCGCTCCCTAGTGACGTGCTCACGCGTGGAGCAACCTCGGGGGAACTGTTGCACACGATGATATCGATGCCAACCCCGTGCCGGGTGCCTGGCGGGCCCGGGGCGCCCCTCCCCGGGGCGAGGCTGCCCCTCACGGGCGGCGGCCACCCCCAAGGGGCGCGCTCGGCTGAGTACGTGGCTGCGCCGGGTCCGCAGGCCCGGCCCCGCGGCGACGTCGCCGGACCACCGGCCGGTGGCTGGTTGCTCGCGCAGTTCTCCGCCAGTTCTCCGCCAGTTCTCCACCAGGGCTTCGCCAGGGTGGTACCCCCACGAGCCCCGGGGCGGTTGCCGTCTTTCGGGGTGATGACGTATGGGACCGTTATCATCGGCGGAGGAGCGGAAGGGGCTCATGGAGAAGCAGAGCGGGCGCGAGACCGTACGGCCACCGGGGATGACGGACGTCGCGCGGGTTGCCGGCGTGTCCGCGCAGACGGTCTCCCGAGCACTGGCCGGGCACCCGAACGTGCAGGAGAAGACCCGCGCGAAGGTGCTCGCCGCCGTCGAGCAACTCGGCTACCGGCGGAACAACGCCGCCCGCATGCTCTCCTCGGGCCGCAGTCGCACCATCGGCGTGGTCACCCTCCAGACCAGCTTCTACTCGCGCACCGCGCTCACCTCGGGGATCGAGCACGCCGCGCAGGCCGCCGGGTACACGGTGAGCACCGCCACCACCGCGTCGCTGGACACCTCCGCGATCGAGGGGGCACTGCTGCGGCTGGCCGACCAGCACGTGGAGGGCGTGATCCTCGCGGTGCCGCTGATCCATGTCTCGCGGCAGATCGAGCAGTTGACCGGTGCGGTGCCCACCATCACCATCGACGGCTCGCGTACCTCGGCGACCGAGGTGGTCGCCGTCGACCAGTCGCTCGCCGCGCGACTGGCGACACGGCACCTGCTCGAACTGGGCCACGAGACGGTGTGGCACGTGTCCGGGCCCGGGCAGTGGCTGGACGCGGCGAGCCGCGCGGCCGGCTGGCGGGCCGAGTTGGAGGCCGCCGGGCGTACGGTCCCGCCGGAGCTGGCGGGGGACTGGTCGCCCGCGTCGGGCTACCGCAACGGCCTGATCCTGGGCCGCATCCCCGATGTCACCGCCGTGTTCGTGGCGAGCGACGAGATGGCGTTCGGCGTGATCAGGGCGCTGCACGAACTGGGGCGCAAGGTGCCCGACGACATCTCCGTGGTCGGTGTCGACGACATCGCGCTCGCCGAGTACTGCTCGCCCTCGCTGACCACGGTCGCGCAGCCGTTCGCCGAGATGGGGGCGCTCGCGGTGGCGCACCTGGTGCGGGCGATCGCCGAGCCCGGCGCCGCGCCCGAACCCGCTTCCGTGGAGCCCACGTTGGTGGTCCGTGCGAGCACGGCTCCCGTCAGGGTGCCCTGACCCTCCGGGGTGGTGGGTGCTGTCGGTTGAGGGATCGCCCGACGGTGGTGGGTTGGCGGCGGCGTTCTCCCCCAGAGCTTCGCCCGGGTGGGGGTGCCCCCGGCGAAGCCAGGGGGAGCGCCCCCACGCGCCCCTTGCCGACCGGGCCGGGTTGATTGCTTGCTCCCGGGCCACCCGCCGGTGGCGGGTTGGGCCACCCGCGCCACCCGCGCCGGGGCCTCATCGTCTGTGTGCGGCGATATCAGGCTCGCTCGCTTGGTTCGCAGACTCTGGTGTTATCGATGCCATCGCGGCTACAGTCTGCACCACTCTCGGCTCTCCCCAAGCCCTAGGCGGTAGTTGGAATGACCTCGAGCCCACCCCGATCACCGCGTCGCAGACGCCGGCAGCGGCTTGCGACCGCGGTCGCGCTCCTCGCCTCGCTCACGCTGCTGTCGGTCGGCGTCACCCCCGCGCTCGCGGCGGCGCCGCCGGCGAAGGCGGCCACGGACCCCGGCACGCCCATCGACCCGGGCCAGTACAGCCTGGTCGGCGCCGACTCGCAGTCGCCGGCGTATCCGGCGCCGCCCGCGCTGGACGGCACCGCGCTCGCGGCGTTCGACGACGACACCGGTACGCAGTGGACGGTCGCGTACGACGTCGTGAACGGGACCGGTGTCGCCAAGACGCCGATGCCGCACTGGCTCACCCTCGACGTGGGCGGATCGTTCACCCTCACCGGCCTCGACTACTCCGTGAAGAAGCAGGACAACGGCCCGGTCAAGGACTTCAAGGTCTACGTCACCGACGACGCGGCCACCGCGAAGGACCCCGAGGGCGACTGGGGCGCACCCGCCGCCACGGGGTCGTTCCACCAGCCGACCGCCGACACCGAGGTGCAGACGGTCGCGTTCGACAAGCCGGTCAAGGGCCGTTACGTCAAGTTCGAGGCCGACAGCGCGATCAACGCCAGCGACAACGCGTCCGTCTCCGAGCTGCGGGTGCGCGCGACCGGGGACACCACGCCCGCGCCGGTGACGCCGCCGCCACCCGCGCACCCCGCCACCCCGGTGACCTTGTCCCGCGCCGGGCTGAAGGTCCAGGTGGCCAAGGAGTTCCCGCAGGTCGTGTCGTACGCGATGGGCGGCGGCACGCTCGGCGGGCAGCCGTCGGTGCTGGACACCTTCGACATCAACGGCAAGGCGCACACCGCGACCACCACGATGCGCGCCACGGGCGACACCGCGACGTACACCTCCACCTTCACCGACCTGCCGAACGTCACCATCACCTCGGCGATCACCGTGACGGCGAAGAAGACCGTGGTGTTCGAGGTGAAGAAGATCGCCGGCAGCGCGGCCCGCACCGTGGACGAGCTGTCGATCCCCGACCAGTCGCTGGTGTCGGTCGACACCTCGGACCCGCACGCGAACCTGGCCCGTACCAGGATCTCCACCGACTCCACCACGACCGCCGACCAGTTCATCGCGGTCACCGGCGCCACCGCGCCGGATTCCGCGGCGGTCGGCACCCCCTACGGCTTCGTCGGCAACTCCCGGCTGTCCGCGGGGCTGCTCACCGACGCGACCGACGACGCCGCGCAGGACAACAACGACAACGGCAACACCCGGTTCCAGTCGCGGATCGTGGACGCGGGCGGCGGCGCCCGGCGCGCCGAACTGTCGGTCGGCAACTACACCTACGCCGCCAAGGGCGCGACCGACTCGCGGGTGGCGACGTACACGCTGCCGAAGACCACGGTGGTGCTGGCCGGGGACGCCAACGGCGACGGCCAGGTGACCTGGGAGGACGGCGCGATCGCCTACCGGAACGCGATGACGCGCCCCTTGGGTGCGGACCGGGTGCCGGAACGCGTGGTGCAGCACATACCGTTCAACTTCGCCAGTGAGGCGACCAACCCGTTCCTGAAGACGCTCGACAACGTCAAGCGGATCTCGCTGGCCACCGACGACCTCGGCCAGTGGGTGCTGGAGAAGGGCTACGCCAACGAGGGCCACGACTCCGCGCACCCGGACTACGGCGGCGACTACAACGTACGGGCCGGGGGCTTGAGCGACCTCAACCAACTCGCCGCCCAGGGCGGGAAGTACAACGCCGACCTCGCCGTGCACGTCAACGTCACCGAGGCGTACCCGCAGGCGAAGAGCTTCAGTTCCGGCCTGGTCCAGGGCCAGGTCAACGGGTGGGACTGGCTCAACCAGTCGTACCACATCGACCAGCGTACCGACCTGGGCAGCGGCGCGATCCTCGACCGGTTCAAGGAACTGCGCAAGGAAGCGCCCGGCATCAAGACCGTCTACATCGACGCCTACTACTCCAGCGGCTGGCTCGCCGACGAACTCGCCACCCAGCTGCACAAGATGGGCTTCGAGGTCGCCAGCGAGTGGGCGTACAAGTTCGAGGGCGAGTCGATCTGGTCGCACTGGGCCAGCGACAAGAACTACGGCGGCCCGACCAACAAGGGCATCAACTCCAACATCGTCCGCTTCATCGGCAACACCGACCGTGACGTGTGGAACGTCGACCCGCTGCTCGGCGGCTCCGACATCAAGGAGTTCGAGGGCTGGACCGGCCAGGACGACTGGAACGCCTTCTACGACAACATCTTCACCGAGAACCTGCCCACCAAGTTCCTCCAGCACTACCAGGTGACGGACTGGGACTTCGGGAAGTCCGCCCGGCTCACCGGCGGGGTGAACGTCGCGATGGCCGGCGGGGTGCGCCAGGTCACCATGGGCGGCGCCCTCGTCCTGAAGGGCGACAGCTATCTGCTGCCGTGGGGCGAGGCCAAGGGCGGCGACGGCACCTCCTCGCCGAGCGACGCCGACAAGATGTACGCCTTCAGCGCGTCGGGCGGCACCCACACCTTCGGCCTCACCGCGCAGTTCGCCCGGGACCGGCACTTCACCCTCTACCGGCTCACCGACACCGGCCGGGTGAAGGCCGCCGACATCACCCCGGCCGACGGCCAGGTCACCTTGACCACCACCAAGAACCAGCCGTACGTGCTCGTGCCGACCGGTGGCAAGGCACCGCACACGAACGTGGACTACGGCCAGGGCACCGGCCTTTCCGACCCGGGCTTCAACGCCGGCGACCTGACCGCCTGGCACCCGACCGGCGGCGCGGCCGTCGCGCGCACCGCCAACGGCGACAACGTCGCCCACCTCGGCACCGGCGCCGCGTCCGGCATCTCCCAGCAGGTCAAGGGCCTCAAGGCCGGCAAGACCTACACCCTCAGCGCCGACGTCGAGATCGCCAAGGGGCAGCGGCGCGCGGTCACCCTCGGTGTCAGCGGCGCCAAGAAGCCCGCCGCGAACACCTTCGACACCACACCCGCGCCCAACGAGGTCGCGGCCGACGCCAAGGAGGGGACGTACGCCCAGCGCGCCCCGGTCACCTTCACCGCGCCGGCCGACGGCCGGGTCACCGTCAGCATCGGCGCGGCCGCCGGCGACGCGGCGGTCACCCTGGACGATGTGCGGCTGATGGCCGACACCAGCGTCCCGCTGCCGAAGACCGGCAGCAGCGCGGGCGGCGGCACGGTCGTCGCGAGCGAGGACTTCGAGGGGAACCAGCCCGGTTGGGGCCCCTTCGTGAAGGGCGACGCGGGCGGCGTCACCGACCCGCGCACCAGCATCAGCGACCTGCACGCGCCCTACAGCCAGAAGACGTGGAAGAACACCTACGCGCCGTACAACTCCGGCACCCTCAAGGGCCAGGCGGTGGACGACGTCATCGGCGGCGACCACTCGCTGAAGGCCCACGAGGAGAACACCGGACTGGTCTACCGCACCGTGCCGGCCACCGTGCCCTTCACCGCCGGCCACAAGTACCGGGTGTCGTTCGACTACCAGACCAACCTGGACGGGCAGTGGGCCTGGGTGACGGGCGCCGACACCGTCGGCGGCGGCAAGGTCACGTCGAAGGACGTCAACCGCGACACCCTCGATCCGGCGCTGGACACCGCCACCTACAGCAAGGACATCGTGGCCGGGTGCGGCGACACCTGGGTGGGCCTGCGCAAGCTCGGCGGAGCGGCCGGCACGGACTTCGTGCTGGACGACTTCACCGTCACCGACCTCGGCCCCTCGACCACCGGACCGGCCTGCGCGAGCGTCACCGTGCCGCCCACCGCGGAGTTGAGCCCCGGGGTGCCGAGCGAGTACAGCACCACCTTCACCAACAGCGAGACCAGTGACGCCACCGGCGTCCGGATGACGCTCGACGGCCTGCCCACCGGCTGGACCGCCGAGGTCGAGCAGCAGGGCGGCAACGCCTTCGCGACCGTCAAGCCCGGCGCGACCGCGACCACCACCTGGCTGATCACCGCGCCGGCCGGCGCGAAGGGCACCTCGGCGAGCTGGAAGGCCACCGCCTCCTACACCAACGGCGGCGGCACCAAGAGCGTCACCGCCGACGCCAAGGCGACGGTCGCCTCCCGCGCGCTGCTCCCGCCCGGCTCCATGACCGCCACCGCCGACTCCGAGAACATCTCCTCCGACCCCACCGAAGGACCCGTCTCCAACGTCCTCGACGGCGACCCCGGCACCATCTGGCACACCGACTACACCAACTCGGAGGCGCCCTACCCGCACTGGGTCACGATGAAGCTGTCCGGACCCGCCGACGTCGACGGCTTCGGCTACCTCGACCGCCAGAACGGCGGCCTCAACGGCCGGATCGGCGACTACGAGATCGCGGTCTCCGACGACGGCACCACCTGGACGACCGTCACCCACGGCACCCTCGTGGACTCCCCGCAGACGCAGGAGATCAACTTCACCCCGACCAGGGCCTCCTACGTCCGCTTCACCGGGCTGAACGCGCTCAACGGCCTGCCGTTCGCGGCCGCCGCCGAGATGCGGGTCTACGGGTCGTACGCGAACCCGCCGGTGGGCTATCCGCCGCAGTAGGGCACACGCCCGGAACCC
>NZ_JACEGK010000260.1:0-10647 GCF_056859195.1 Streptomyces sp. NH27 | reverse complement strand
CGGCGGCAGCGCGCGCTGTCACAAGGGGTGTTGGTGCGGGCGTGCGGCTTGGTGGCGGCCTAGTCTTCCGGGCATGGCTGCGGTTCACGGGCACTCGCCGGACGAGGCTCCCTTCTCCTTCCGGCGCGCGGTGGACGGTCTGCGGACCGCCCGGGTCCGCACCGAGGTACGGATCGAGGAGGTGCCGGCGCCACGCCGGCTCGCCTCGTACGCGTTCGCACTGGAGGCGACGGTGCTCGCCGACGGGGAGGAACTGGCCGACGGCCGGCTGGTGCTGCTGCACGAGCCGGACGGCCATGACGCCTGGCAGGGCGAGTTCCGGGTGGTCACGCTGGCCCGGGCCGAGTTGGAGCCGGAGATGGCGGGCGACCCGCTGCTGCCGGAGGTGAGCTGGTCCTGGCTGACCGGCGCGCTGGCGGCCCGCGGCGCGGCGTACCACGAGCCGAGCGGCACGGTGTCGCGGGCGTCCTCGCACTACTTCGGCGGTCTGTCGGAGCGCAGGGACGACACCCAGATCGAGATCCGCGCGTCGTGGACGCCGTACGAGCGGCCGGGCCTCGACGGCCCGGACACGGCAGCGCACCTGGTGGCGTGGTGCGACCTGCTGTGCGCGTGTGCGGGTCTGCCGCCGTCCGACGGTCCGGACCCGTCGGGGCGGCCGGTCAGCGGTGTGGTGCCGCTGCCGAAGCGCAGGACCTGACGGTCCGTCCGGCCGCCGTTCGATCGGCCGTCCGATTTGCCGGAATTGTTCTCCAACAAATCGTGATCTTTCCCTAAAGCCGGGAGCAAATGCTGCCGAAGGAGACTGTGACCGTTTCAGTCCCCTTTGCACAGGAGGCCCGGTGTCCGTTCTTCTCGAGCAGCCCACGAGCCTGGTCGCCTACCGTCCCAGCAAGCCGACGGCCATGGTCGTCGTGGCCGATCCCCGGGTTCGCTCCACTGTCACCCGACACCTGTGGGCGCTCGGAGTCCGGGACGTGATCGAGGCTTCCTCCATTGCCGAAGCCCGCCCCCGGGTCGGCAACCCACGCGACATCTGCGTCGCCGACGTCCACCTGCCCGACGGCTCCGGACTCACCCTGCTCGCCGAGACCCGCGCGGCCGGTTGGCCGAACGGCCTGGCGCTCTCGGCCGCCGACGACATCGGCGCGGTGCGCAACGCACTGGCCGGCGGCGTGAAGGGCTATGTCGTCACCGGCACCCGCAACACCGCGGGCGCGCTGGCCGGCCGGCCGGGCCTGGCCCCGCTGGGCGCCACCGCGGCCCGTATGCAGCGCCGCCCGCCGGGCGTGCCCGGCCACCCGGGCGGCTACCGCGAGCTGTCCGGCCGCGAGGTCGAGGTGCTGCGGCTGGTCGCGGAGGGCCAGTCGACCAAGGCGATCGGGGTGTCGATGGGCCTGTCCGCGCTCACCGTCAAGAGCCACCTGGCCCGGATCGCCCGCAAGCTCGGCACCGGCGACCGGGCCGGCATGGTCGCGGTGGCGCTGCGCACCGGCATCATCCACTGAGGCCCAGCACGATCGGCGGCCCCCGGCGGAACGTTCCGCCGGGGGCCGTCGCGGCCTGCCGGATGCCGCCGCGACACCCCCGTTCCGGGCCATGACGTCGGCCGGTCGGCAATCATGCTGCGACGTAGATCCACCACGGCGGCTCACCACGGCTACCCTTGACAGGTGACCGACGCCAGAGAGACCGCAATCCAGGAACCATCGGCGCCGGTCCCGCTGCTGGACCCGCGCGAGGGAATCCCGCCGGTGACCGCCAGCCCGGAGGCCCTCGCAGAAGTTGTCGCGGCGTTCGCCGCAGGTTCCGGACCGGTCGCTGTCGATGCCGAGCGCGCCTCCGGCTACCGCTACGGACAGCGGGCCTACCTGGTCCAGCTGCGCCGTACCGGGGCAGGGACCGCGCTGATCGACCCCGTCGGATGTCCCGACCTGTCCTCCTTGGGCGAGGCACTGACCGGCACCGAGTGGGTCCTGCACGCCGCCACCCAGGACCTGCCGTGCCTGCACGAGCTGGGCATGCGCCCGACCTCCCTGTTCGACACCGAACTGGCCGGGCGGCTGGCCGGCTTCGCCCGGGTCGGCCTGGGCGCCATGGTGGAGAACGTGCTGGGCTTCACGCTGGAGAAGGGCCACTCCGCGGTCGACTGGTCCACCCGCCCGCTGCCGGAGCCCTGGCTGCGGTACGCGGCACTCGACGTGGAACTGCTGGTCGACCTGCGCGACGCCCTGGAGGAGGAGCTGCGCGGCCAGGGCAAGCTCGACTGGGCGCTCCAGGAGTTCGCCGCGATCGCCGCGGCGCCGCCGCCCGCGCCCCGGGTCGACCCCTGGCGCCGCACCTCCGGCATGCACAAGGTGCGCCGCCGCCGGCAGATCGGCATCGTGCGCGAGCTGTGGCAGGCGCGGGACCGTACCGCCCGCGAGCGGGACGTCTCGCCCGGCCGCGTGCTCACCGACGCGGCGATCGTCACCGCCGCCCTGGAGACGCCGCCGAACGTGCACGCGCTCGCCGCGCTGCCCGGTTTCGGCCACCGCATGGGCCGCCGCCAGCTGGAGCAGTGGCAGGCCGCGATCGACCATGCCCGGGCCCTGCCGGAGCGCGAACTCCCGCAGCCCACGGCCGCGTACACCGGACCGCCGCCGCCGCGCGCCTGGGCCGACAAGGACCCGGCCGCCGCCGCGCGGCTGTCCGCGGCCCGCGCCGCGGTCTCCGCGCTCGCCGAGGAGCTCAACCTCCCCCAGGAGAACCTCATCGCCCCGGACACCGTCCGCCGGATCTGCTGGGCGCCGCCGTCCTCGATCACCCCCGAGGTCGTCTCCGCCACCCTCGCCTCCCTCGGCGCGCGGCCCTGGCAGGTCGCCCTCAACACCCCTCTGCTCACCCAGGCGCTCACCACCCAGCCGCCCTCCCCGGCCGCGGAGTAGCCCTCGGCACAGCCGCCGAGCAACTCTCAGTAGCACCCGAACCGCCGTCCACCGGACGGCTCTTCGGTGTGACCTGCGCCGCATGCCGGGGTAGCAGTAGGCACGTCTGTTACCGATGAGTAGCATGGGCGTCGGCGGTCGCGCTCGCTCCTCGGAGTGCGTCCACCCGCACGGTCACGACCCGCCCGGGTTCGCCGGTGAGCGAGCCGGAAGGCGCGCCGGTGTCGAAAGGTGGGAGTACCCCCAGACCGGGTCCGGGGGTACCCCCAGGCAAAGCTCTGGGGGAGCCGGAGGCGAGCCGAACACAAAAGAAAGGTCGCATCGTGCCTCGTACCGCGAGGGAGGTCGTCTTCGTCGACGGCGTCCGCACCCCGTTCGGCAAGGCGGGCCCGAAGGGTATCTACCACGAGACCCGCGCCGACGACCTGGTGATCAAGGCCATCCGCGAGCTGCTGCGGCGCAACCCCGGCCTCGACCCGGCGAAGGTCGACGAGGTGGCCGTCGCGGCCACCACGCAGATCGGCGACCAGGGCCTGACCCTCGGCCGCACCGCCGCCATCCTCGCCGGGCTGCCCACCACCGTGCCCGGTTTCTCGATCGACCGCATGTGCGCGGGCGCGATGACCGCGGTGACCACCACCGCGGGCGGCATCGCCTTCGGTGCGTACGACGTGGTGGTGGCCGGCGGCGTGGAGCACATGGGCCGGCACCCGATGGGCGAGGGCGTGGACCCCAACCCGCGGTTCGTCTCGGAGAAACTGGTCGACGAGTCCGCCATGTTCATGGGCATGACCGCGGAGAACCTGCACGACCGGTTCCCGCGGCTGACCAAGGAGCGCGCCGACGAGTTCGCCGTCCGCAGCCAGGAGAAGGCCGCGAAGGCGTACGCGAACGGGAAGATCCAGCAGGACCTGGTGCCGATCGCGGTCCGTCGCACCACCCCGATCGACAGCGGCTCGGCCGGGGAGACCGGCTGGGGCCTGGCCACCGCCGACGAGCCGATGCGGCCGGGCACCACGCTGGAGCAGCTCGCCGGGCTGAAGACGCCGTTCCGGCCGCACGGCCGGGTCACCGCGGGCAACGCCGCGGGGCTCAACGACGGCGCCACCGCTTCCCTGCTCGCCGCCGAGGACGTGGCCCGCGAGCTGGACCTGCCGGTGAAGATGCGCCTGGTGTCGTACGCCTTCGCGGGCGTGGAGCCCGAGGTGATGGGCATCGGCCCGATCCCGGCCACCGAGAAGGCGCTCGCCAAGGCGGGCCTGGGCATCGAGGACATCGGCCTGTTCGAGGTGAACGAGGCGTTCGCCGTGCAGGTGCTGTCCCTGCTGGACCACTACGGCATCGCCGACGACGACCCGCGGGTCAACCAGTACGGCGGCGCCATCGCCTTCGGCCACCCGCTGGCCTCCTCCGGGGTGCGGCTGATGACCCAGCTCGCCCGGCAGTTCGAGGAGCAGCCGCACGTGCGCTACGGCATCACCACCATGTGTGTCGGCTTCGGTATGGGCGGCACGGTCATCTGGGAGAACCCCAGGTGGAGCGAAGCGACCAACAAGCACAGTGACGGGAGCGGCAAGTGAGTTCCACCGCAGAGCTGCTGAAGGGCGCGGCCGAGCTGTTCCCCGGCGAGGTCGTCACCGACGCCCAGGTGCGCCACATCGACCTGCCGGGGGCGGGCCGGTTCGCGCTGATCACCCTCGACAACGGCTTCGACCACACCAAGCCGACCACCCTCGGCCCGCAGTCGCTGGCGAACCTCGACGCCGCGCTGGACCAAGTCGAGAAGGAGGCCGCGGACGGCGAGATCATCGGCGTCGGCGTCACCGGCAAGCCGTTCATCTTCGCGGTCGGCGCCGACCTCAAGGGCGTGGAGCTGCTGAAACGGCACGAGGACGCGCTGTCCATCGGCCGCGGCGGCCACGACGTCTTCAAGCGGTTCCAGTCGCTGGCCGTGCCGACCTTCGCCTACTACAACGGTGCCGCGATGGGCGGCGGCGTCGAGATCGGCCTGCACTGCTCCTACCGCACGGTCTCCGCGTCGGTGCCCGCGTTCTCGCTGCCCGAGGTCTTCCTCGGTCTGGTGCCCGGGTGGGGCGGCTGCACCCTGCTGCCGAACCTGATCGGCGCCGACCGCGCGGTGACCGTCATCATCGAGAACTCGCTCAACCAGAACCGCCAGCTGAAGGGCGCCCAGGTCCACGAACTCGGCATCGCCGACGCGCTGTTCGAGGCGGCGGACTTCCTGGAGCAGTCGCTCGCCTGGACCGCGGCCGTGCTCAAGGGCGAGATCGAGGTGGTCCGCCCCGAGCTCGACCGCGGTGAGGCGTGGGACCAGGCGGTGGCCCGCGGCCGGTTCATCGCGGACGGCAAGGTGCACGGCGCCGCCCCGGCCGCCTACCGGGCCCTGGACATCATCGCCGCCGCGAAGGACGGCGACCTTCGCAAGGGCTTCGAGGCCGAGGACATCGCGCTCGCCGACCTGATCATGGGCGGCGAACTGCGGGCCGGCATCTACGCCTTCAACCTGGTGCAGAAGCGCGGCAAGCGCCCGGTCGGCGCCCCCGACAAGTCGCTGGCCCGCCCGGTGAGCAAGGTCGGCGTGGTCGGCGCCGGCCTGATGGCCTCCCAGCTCGCCCTGCTCTTCGCCCGCCGCCTGGAGGTGCCGGTCGTGCTGACCGACATCGACCAGGCGCGGATCGACAAGGGCGTCGGCTACGTCCACGGCGAGGTCGACAAGCTCCTCGGCAAGGGCCGAATCGGCCAGGACCAGGCGAACCGGCTCAAGGCCCTGGTCACCGGCCACCTCGACAAGGCGACCGCGTTCGGCGACGCCGACTTCGTGATCGAGGCCGTCTTCGAGGAGATGGGCGTCAAGCAGCAGGTCCTCGCCGAACTGGAGGCCGTGGTCCGGCCGGACGCGATCCTGGCGACCAACACCTCGTCGCTGTCGGTCTCCGAGATGGCCGCGAAGCTGGCGCACCCGGAGCGGGTGGTCGGCTTCCACTTCTTCAACCCGGTCGCGGTGCTGCCGCTGCTGGAGATCGTCCGTGGCGAGGGCACCGACGACGCCTCGCTGGCCACCGCCTTCGCAGTGGCGAAGAAGCTGAAGAAGACCGCGGTGCTGGTCAAGGACGCGCCCGCGTTCGTGGTCAACCGCATCCTGACCCGCTTCATGGGCGAGATCCAGAACATCATCGACGAGGGCACCCCGGTGGCGGTCGCGGAAAAGGCGATCGAACCGCTCGGCCTGCCGATGTCGCCGCTGGTGCTGCTGGAGCTGGTCGGCCCGGCGATCGGTCTGCACGTCTCCGAGACACTGCACGGCGCCTTCCCCGACCGCTTCACGGTCTCGGCGAACCTCGCGGCCGTGGTCAAGGCCGGCAAGCGCGGCTTCTACGTCTACGACTCGGGCACGCCCGAGCTGGACCCGGAGGTCGCGGCGCTGCTCAAGCAGGGCGACTCGGTACTCACCGAGGAGCAGGTGCGGGCGCGGGTGCTGGACGCGGTCGCGCAGGAGATCGGGCTGATGCTCGGCGACGGTGTCGTGGCCGAGGCCCAGGATGTCGACCTCTGCCTGATCACGGGCGCCGGCTGGCCCTTCCACCTCGGCGGCATCACCCCCTACCTCGACCGCGAGGGCGTCTCCCAGCGGGTGAACGGCAAGCCGTTCCTGACGCCGGGCGTCGCGAGCGTCCCGGCGTAAGCAGACCCCCATGGCGAACGTGCCCGGCCCCCTCAACGGTGGTCCGGGCACGTTCGTTGGCGCGGCGCGACCCGCCGCCGGCGCGAGACCGCGGCTCCCGTCCGACCATGACGGGCGGAGGTGATGCCTGCTCCTCCCCATCCCGGGTGGACTCTGCCAGGGGCGTGAACGACTTGGACGTACCGCCCGGCTGCCCCGGACGAGCATCCAGCGGGCGGCGTCGGCGCGCAGTTGCACGACAGCGGCAAGGTCGGCGTCGACGGCGCGACGGAAGCGGAGAGCGTTCACGTCACGATCTCGCACAGGCGTTCGCCTTCGGGAGTCCGACCGCCCGGCGTTCGCGCTCGAACTCAAGGTGCGCCCCGGGCCCGGCCGCTGGATTGCTCGATGACTGATTCGACCCCGTCCAGAATCCGAGCAAGCCCGAATTCGAAGAGGGTGTCGAGTTCGAGGTCGAACTCTTCCTGGCCGAAGAGGGTGGACAGTGTCGGATAGGCGCCGGCGGCCTGGATCGTCTCCATCCGCGGTTCGTTGGAGGCCATCCACTCCTCGGGGGTCATACCGGTGTCCTGCACCGCCTGCGACTCCAGCTCGACGGCCGCCGCGACGCCCTGGGCGTACCCGAGGAGAGCGAGGTGGACGTGGATCATCTGGGTCGGTGTCAGCCCCAGGCCCTTCAGCGCGCCGAGGACCCGCTCGGCGTAGCGCATCGCGTGGGGTGAGGCCATCGGCCGGGTGAGAGCGGCCATGGCTCGCGCCAGCCAGGGGTGCCGCTGGTACAGGCCCCACAACCACCTTGCCTCGCGCTCCAGTTGCGCGCGCCAGCCGGACGGTCGCGGCCCCACCGGTTCTCCGTTGAACACTGACTCCGACATCAGCCGCACGAGCTCGCCCTTGCTCGGGACGTGGCGGTAGAGCGCCATGGTCGAGACGCCGAACTCGGTGGCGAGCCGGCGCATGGAGAGCGCGGCGAGCCCTTCGGTGTCGACGAGAGCGACCGCGGCGCGGACGATGCGATCCCGGGTGAGTGCGAGGTGGGCGGTCGATGGCCGTTCTCGGCCTGGCTCGGCGACCACGGTGCCGACGCCGGCCACGGCCCGCACCAGACCCTCCTGGTTCAGGATGGCGAGCGCCTTTGTCGCGGTCGCCATGGCGACACCCCACTCCTGGGTGATGCGCCGGGTGGAAGGGATGCGGGCACCAGGCGCAAGCTCACCCGAGGCGATACGCCGACGGATGTCACCGGCGATACGGAGGTAGGGCGGTTCCACGGCCATGACCCGCATTGTACTAGTGCACTCATCGGGCATTCAGGCTGATCAGAGCAGTGAGGTGCGGCGTGCACTAGGTACCTGCTTGCGGTGTACGCCATGCTCTCGATTCCCTGCCGTTCATGGAGAACACACCCGGCCCCCGCGCGGGGCGCAAGGAATGGACCGCCCTCGGCGTCCTGATGCTGCCCCTCGCTCTCGTCTCGATGGACGTCTCGATCCTGTACTTCGCGATTCCCTACATCAGTCAGGATCTGGAGCCCAACGCCGCACAGCAGTTGTGGATCCTCGACATGTACGGCTTCGTCCTCGCCGGGCTGCTCATCACGATGGGTGCGCTCGGCGACCGGGTCGGCCGCCGCACGTTGCTGCTCATAGGAGCGGCCGTCTTCGGAGCGGCGTCGGTCGCTGCCGCGTACGCGCGCACGCCTGAACTGCTCATCGCCGTACGCGCGCTGCTGGGCCTCGGCGGCGCTGCCATGATTCCCTCGACCCTCGCCTTGATTCGCAACCTCTTCCACGATGAGAAGCAGCGCGGCAAGGCGGTGACCCTGTGGACCGGCGTCATGACCACGGGCATTTCCCTCGGGCCCGTGGTCAGCGGGCTGTTGCTGGAGCACTTCTGGTGGGGCTCGGTCTTCCTGGTCAACCTGCCCGCGATGCTGCTCCTGCTCGCGACGGTGCCTTTCCTGGTGCCTGAGTTCAAGTCGGCGAAACGCGAGCGCTTCGACCTGCTGAGCGCGGTTGTGTCACTGGGCGCCGTACTCCCGGTCATCTACGGAATCAAGGAATGGGCCCTGCACGGGTACGAGCCGCGGCCCGCCCTCGCCATCGGCGCGGGGCTCCTGCTCGGCGTTGTCTTCGTACGCCGGCAAAAGCACCTCGCGCATCCGATGGTCGACCTCGACCTGCTCGGCCGGCGCACCTTCGGCGGCCCGGTGCTCGCCAATCTCCTCGCGATGTTCGCCACGGTCGGGATGGCCGTCTTCCTTACCCAGTATCTGCAGTCCGTCCTCGGCCTGAGCCCGTTCAACGCCGCCTTGTGGAGCCTGGTACCGGCCGCCGGAGTGGCCGTCATGGCCCCGGCCGGGGCTGCGCTCGCACAGCGCATGGACCGCGCGTCCGTCATGGGCGGCGGCTTCTTCCTCTCTGCCTGCGGGTTTCTCTGGCTGACCCAGGTACGCACGGACTCGGCACTGTGGTTCCTCCTGGTCGGCGCCTCCCTGTATGCGGGTGGTCTGGTCGCGGCAATGACCCTCGCCAACGAACTCGCCCTCGGCGCGGCCCCGCCGGAGCGTGCGGGCTCAGCCGCGGCCGTGCTGGAGGCAGGTCAGGAGCTCGGCGGCGGCTTGGGCATGGCGATCCTCGGGTCCATCGGGGCAGCGGTCTACAGCCGGGACATGAATGGTGCGCTGCCCCCTGGAGTACCGCATGCCGAAGCCGTGCGCGAGACGCTGGGCGGCGCGACGGCGGCCGCCGCCCAGCTGCCGGCCGGGACCGCAGATACTGTACTGGCGGCCGCACGAGACGCCTTCACCCATGGGATGAGCATCGCGGCCGTCGGCGCGGCCGCCGTCATGGCGGGTGCCGGGCTCTTCTCGTTCACATGGCTGAGGGGTGCGGGCAAGTCGGGCCACCCGGCCGAAGCATCCACCGACCCGCGGCCCAGCACACTCGCGTAGTGATGCCCGCTCTCACGTCCGGATCTCACGGCGCCCGGAGCCGCACGCTCAGGACGTGAGCAGCGCCACCGTCAAGTCACGCACCAGCGACTTGCGTTCATACTCGTCCAGTTGGCCCAGACCGCGCTCGGAAATCTCGCGCAGCACCTCCCCCACCGCACCCAGCGCGTCGTCGAGTGCGGCCTTGCGGCGCTTCGCGTCGACCGCCGTGATCCGGGCGCGGCGCATCGCGGCGGCCAGTTCGGGCGCGTAGTCGATCCGGACCGGGGTGGCCGAGAAGACCTCGACGCCCACCGCACGGACCTCCGTCGTGATCAGCCGGGTCAGGTCGTCGGCGACGCGCTCGCAGTCGCGCAGCGTGGGGAGCTCGCCGCGGAAGTCGTCCACCGGGTGCCGGGCCGCGACGCGGGCGACAGCGGCCTCCACCGCCTCGCGCAGGAACCGGCCGTGGTCGCGGACCCCGTAGACGGCTCTCGCGGTGTCCCGCACCCGCCACACCAGCAGCAGGCTGACCCGCAGCGGGGTGCCGTGGGCGTCCACGGCGTCGATCGGGCGGCTGCGCCAGTGCCTCAGCGTCACATCGACGTGGCGGCGGCGCAGCAGCGGGCTGATCCACAGCAGCCCGGTGCCGCGTACGGTCCCCCGGTACGCCCCGCAGCGGCTGAGCACGCGGACGGTGCCGGGGCGGCCGCGGGCCAGCCCGGACAGCGCCAGCAGCACGACGGCGGCGAGCGGCGCGAGGCCCGCCCACAACGGCCCGCCGGCCCCGGTGTCGGGCGAGCGCGGCAGCAACGGCCCGTCGAGCCAGGAGGGCAGGACGCCGGCCCGCCACAGCAACGCGGCCGCGGCGCAGGCGGCGGCGAGCGCGGTGAGGACGGCGACCCAGCCGGGCAGGCTCGGCCCGGGCCGTTCCACGGGGGCGTCGTGGAGCGCGCGGCGGGCGCGCTCGCCCCGCTCGGTGCCGTCGGGCGCCTCCGGGTCCGGCGCGGCCTCGCGGGCCTGCCAGGGCAGGGTGGTGGCGGGCAGCACCACGGTCGGGGCGGTGTCGGCGGTCGGTGTACGGG
>NZ_JACEGK010000259.1:0-10652 GCF_056859195.1 Streptomyces sp. NH27 | reverse complement strand
CCCCCCCCCCCCCCCACCCCCCCCCCCCCCCCCCCCCCCCCCCCCCCCCCACAGTTTCACGCAGAAGACGGCAGACGCGCTGGTCTCAAGACACGTGGGCTCGAGATGTGTATCAGCGACAGCTCCTACACCGTCACCCTGCCCACCGGCGACAAGGTCACCTTGAGCCGGGAGAAGTCCGGGAAGTACCTGATGTCGGCCGCGCCCGGCACCACGTCCCGGATCACCTTCTCGGTCCTGGGGAAGACCGCCGAGCAGGCTCATGTGTCCGCCTACCCGGAGTCGGCGACGGGCCTCATCCAACTGCACCTGATGGACGCCCAGGCGTTCGACGTGACCTGGCTGGCCGGCCATGGTGACACCGGCGCCAAGGCCCGCATCCCGTTGACCGTGCACTACGGGGGGCGGAACAGTGCCGCCGCCCTGACCGCGAAGGCAGGCGGGCTGACCGGTGCCACCGTGGTCGGCGCCGACCCGAGCAGCGGGGACGTCCGGCTGAGCGTGCCGGCGGCCAGGGCCGGTGCCTTCTGGACCGCCCTGACCGGCGGCTCCACGCAGGCAACGGCCGCACGCGGCACGGCACGTCCGGCGTTGGCGGGCGGGGCCACCAGAGCCTGGCCGACGGGTCATCAGTCGCCGGCGTCGGTCGTGCCCGCCGCCGCCCCCGGCTCCACCGTCACCTGGACCCTCAGCAAGAAGCAGGGGGACGCGGCCTGGTGCCCGATCTTCGGGTGGTACCTCGGAGTCCAGTCCGCCACCGCCTGCCCGTACTACCCGGTCCTCATCGGTCTGACCGGGGCCGCGGCGGGACGGACCGTCACGCCGACCGACTTCGCCTGCCTCGACACGAACCCGTGCACCACGTACTCGGTGACCTTCACCGTCCCCAACGGGGTCTACGCCGCACAGGACATGAGCGTCGGGTTCGAGTTGCACGGCATCCCGCAGCTCGTGGACACCACGGTCCCGCAGGTCGTGGTGGCAGGTGACACCACCGTCACGACCGATCTGGACAAGGCGGCCAAGTTCACGGTGGACACCCCGCGGACGGCCGTCGACCTTGAGCACTACATCAGCAACAGCCGCACCGCGCCCGGCGTCTACAGCGCATGGCAGCAGCCCGACAGCAGTGGTCTGGACGCGGCCTGGGTCACCCCGACCGAGCCGGTCTCCGTCGGCGGCTTCCACCTGAGCAGCTTCTGGCTGCGCGGCCGGGCGCCGGTCTCCGCCGCCGTCACCGGCCCTTCCCGGTTGACCCTGCACCCGTACTACGCGCGGTACACCGATCTGGACTCACCAAGCTTCACGCGGTTCTCCGGCACGACCACGGCCCAGGTGGTGAACGTCGGGTACGGCGGCGCGGCCGACTTCGCGAAGGTGGACGTGCGGGGCAAGCTCGTGCTGATGCGACGGGCCACCGGCATCTCCGTCATCTCCACCGCGCAGCTGGCCGCCGCGCTCCGGGCCGGTGCGGCCGGGGTGCTGATCGATCCGCGTGACGACGACCCGACGAACCCGCCGGTGATTCCCGTCGAGCCCTACTGGTGGTGGACCGGCGAGCAGCCGGTGAAGATCCCGTTCGCCACGATCACGCCGGACGACGCCGCCTCGCTGACGGCGCTGCTCGCCAAGGGCGCGGCGACAGTGAGCATCACCGACCACGGGTACAGCCCCTACTTCTACCACCTGGCCCTGGCCGAAGAGGGCCGGGTGCCGGCCGCGCTCCACTTCTCGATCGGCGACGACCAACTTGCCCAGCGGACGACGTCCTACCACAGCTCGCAGCCCGGAAGCGTGACGCAGTCGGAGTCGGTGTTCCATCCGAACGACTTCTTCGCGCTGCTCACGCCCTCCGTGTTCGCCCCCGCACCCTCGACGGTGCAGCAGTACTTCGGACCGGTCTCCCCCGACCTGACCTGGGACCGGATCGGCACACTGAACACCGCGGACGGCGCTTCCGGACCGCATCAGGCGCTCAACGTGTTCGACCGGCCCGCGAAGGACACCGAGGAGTGGTTCGCGGCTCCCGACTCGCTCGGGGCACCGGCGGTGCCGAACGCGATCTACCAGACCGGACTGTCGCTCGGCAGCCTCTACTACTGCGCGTTCTGCCGGCAGGGGGACACCTTCTACCCGACGACCTACCTGGTCTCGGGCGCGAACCCGGCCCTGGCCGACGATCCGTACCTGCCGTACAGCTTCGACCCGTCCACCGTCCACCTCTACCAGAACGGAGCCGAACTGCCGCAGAAGCAGCTGTCCGGGACGCCTGTCTACCAGCTCTCCGACGAGCCGGCCACCGACCGCCTCACCGTCGACGGGGGCGACCTGCACAGCGACTGGACGTTCTCCTCGCGCCGCCCGAGCGCCAACGGGCTGCCACAGGCGTTCATGTGCATGGGTGACTACTTCGGCGGGAGCGGTCCCTGCGGCGCCGATCCGCTGATCCAGCTGCGCTACGACGCCTTCGCCGACACGGGCAACGCGGTGCGGGCCGACGCACGGCACCGGATCGAGATCACGCCGTACACCATGGCCGACCCGTCCGCGCCGTACGCCCTCACCAGTGTCAAGGTGTGGACCTCGACGGACGGCGGCGGCACCTGGGCGGAGTCGACCGTCTCCCGTACGGCGTCCGGCGCCTACAGCGCCGGCTACCGGGTGCCGTCGCTGGCGAAGACCAGCGGCGCGGTGTCCGTCAAGGTCCAGGCCGCCGACGCCGCGGGCAACTCGGTCACCCAGACCACCTACGACGCCTACTCCCTCACCGCCGGCTGACCTCGCGGCCGACCGGCACGTACCAAGGCGGCCTCGCCCCTCCCCGGGCGGGGCCGCCTCACGTTCTGCGCGATGACGGGCAGTCCCGGCGGCGTCGTCCTCGGCGGCGGCCGAACCAGGCGTGATCGGCTTGTGGCAGCGGTTGTGGACCGCCTCGACATAGGACTTGAGCTGCGCGACGGCGTCGGAGGTGGTGAAGTCCCCGCCGTACCGGTGCAGCGTGATGCGGACCGTAACTGTCCGCATGGCGCCGTACCGTGAGAACCATGGTCACCGAGCACCTCTCCCGACGTACTCTCAACCGGACCCTGCTGTCTCGCCAACTCCTGCTGGAGCGGGCGGACATGGGTCCGGAGGACGCTGTCGCGCACCTGCTGGGTCTCCAGTCGCAGAGCGCCGCCTCCGCCTACCCGGGTCTGTGGACCCGGCTGGCCGGCTTCGACTTCGCCGCGCTCGGCCGGCTGCTCGCCGAACGCCGCGTCGTGCGGCTGGCGTTGATGCGCAACACCGTGCATCTGGTGACGGCGCAGGACGCCCTGCGGTTGCGGCCGTGGCTGCAACCGGCCCTCGACCGGGGGCTGCGCTCCTCCGCGTGGGCCGCCGGGCTCGCCGGCGTCGGCCGCGACGCGCTGGTCTCCGCCGGGCGCGAGGTGCTGGCCGAACAACCCCTCGGAACACCGGAGTTGAGGGCCCACCTCGGTGCGCGCTTCCCCGCCGCCGATCCGGCCTCGCTGGTCAACGCGCTACGCACCTGGGCGCCGCTCGTGCAGGTGCCGCCACGCGGGGTGTGGGGCGTACCCGGCGGCGTCCGGTACGCCTTCGCCGACGACTGGCTCGGCGCGCCGCTCGCCGCCGACCCCGACCCGGCCGACCTCGTCCGCCGCTACCTCACCGCGTTCGGCCCCGCCGGCCCGGCCGACCTGCAGAAGTGGTCCGGACTCACCGGCCTCAAACGGCTCTTCGCCGACCTCGACCTGCGGACGTACACCGCCGAGGACGGGCAGGTCCTCCACGACCTGCCCGACGCCGAACTCGCCGACGCCGACGTGCCCGTGGCCGCCCGCTACGTCGCCGACTTCGACAACCTCCTGCTCTCGCACGCCGATCGCACCCGCATCCTCGGCGACGTGCCCAAGTCCCGGGTCATCTCCGCCAACGGGATCGTCAGCGGCACGATCCTCGTGGACGGCTTCGTCGCGGGGACCTGGCGGTTCGAACGGGCCAAGGGCGCCGCCGCGGTCGTCGTCAGCCCGTTCGCGCCCCTGCGGCCCGCCGACCGCGACACCCTTGAGGCGGAGGGACTCCGCCTCCTCGCCGCCGCGTACGACGGTGCCCCCGAGGTCCGCTTCGCGCGGGCGTAGGGCGGGCGCACCGTTCGGGGCGCGCCGTACTCTGGAAGCGAGGGCGACCCCGGGCGCTTTGCCCGCTGAAGTGGGCGTTGGCGAGCCCGGTACTCGGGTCCTGGTGGCGCGTACTCTGGTGCGGGGGGCTTGACTTCGTTCCGGGAGCCGCATCGTGACTGATCCGTCCATCAACGGAGAACTGACGACCGGTGAGTTGATCCGCCATCATCGTGAGCGGCGAGGAATGTCGCGTCCGGTGCTGGCCGGGTTGGTCGGGCGGTCGTCGGACTGGTTGAAGAAGATCGAGAACGGGGACCGCGATCTGCGGTCACTGCCGATGCTCTTCCGGCTGGCGCAGGCACTTCGGCTGGACGACGTGGCCACGCTCACGGGTGGCGATGTCGCCATTCCCGTCGACCATTGGGGCAAGCTGTCGCACCCGGCGGTGCCGGCGCTCAGGGACGCGGTTCATGCGTCGATCTTCCGTCGCTCCCCGTTCGAGGCGAGCAGTGTGTCGGAACTGGCGGGACGAGTGCGGCAGGCGTGGTCGACGTGGCATTCCTCGCGCCGGCAGCGGACCGAAGTAGGGGCGGTGCTTCCTGATCTGCTGACGGCATGCCACGCCGCCACCAGAGGAGCCGAGGGGGCGGAACGTCGACGCGCCTACCTGGTCACGGCGGAGGCTTACGCCCTGGCCCAGCAGTTCGCCGCGCACACCACGGAACCGGAGCTGTACTGGCTGACCGTGGACCGGGCCCGCATGGCGGCGGAGGAGGCGGACGACCCCGTTCTGCTGGCTGCCGCCGCATGGATCGTGGGCAACGGCCTCCGGGAGAACGGCCACACGGAAGAGGCGCTGCGTCTGGTCGCCGAGGCGGCGGCCACCCTCCGCCCGCGCCTTGAGGACGGGCCCGACATCCTGCGCGGGACCTTCGGAGCGCTGTGCCTTCATGCGGCGGTCACCTCCGCGCGGGAGGGGCGCGACGGTGACGCCTGGCGGTGGTGGGACGAGGCGAACGCGGTCGCCCAGCGCATGCCGGACTACGCCCACCCCTGGACGATGTTCGGCACGGGCAACGTGGCGGTTCACGCGGTCACCATCGGCGTCGACCTGCACACTCCCGGCGCCGCGCTCCGCCGTGTCTCGGAAACCGTCCCCGAGTCGATTCCGTCAGTGGAGCGCCGCTCTCGTCTGTTCCTGGACGCCGCCCGATCGGAGCACGCCCGCAAGGAGCCCGCCGGCGCGCTGCACTACCTCCAGCGGGCAGTGGAGACATCGCCCGACGCGATCAAGTACGTGCCGTCAGGTCGGGCGCTGGCCGCAGACCTGGTGCGCTCCGTGCCCCGCCCACTGCGGGCAGAGGCCGCCGAACTCGCAGCTTCCGTAGGCGTCTTGGCGGCGTAGGCGTTCCCTTGTGCAGGGGGACAGTTTGTCCCCTTTCAACCGGCGGATCGGTCCTAGCGTCGTCCTCATGACGGCTGAGCACCGAGACCGCGCACCTCTGCGCCCTGACTCCCCTTTACGGCACGGCCAATCCGGCACCCTTCGACGCCTCCCGTGGTCGGGCCCGGACGGAGGTGCGTGCTATCTCCGGTCGGATCAGTGTGACGCGTTGTGGCGGTTGGCCGATGAGATGGAGTCGGTGCAGCTCGGGATGGGTCGGGAGCTGCTGGGCTTTGTCCGTCAGACGCTGACGGAGGCGACGCCTTCGGACGGCGAACTCCGGGGCATGGTGGCGCACTTGTGTACGGCGTTGTCGGACGCGTTGCGGGTTGCCGACAGCCGTGGGGCGCTGCTGGGCCTGCCCGGAAGCAGGGATCGGGTGGGATCGACGGTGAACGTGTCCCGTTGATCGGGTCCGGCTTTGATGCGTGAACTCCCCCTTGTAGCTCAGTCAGGAAGAGCCCGGGCCGCGTCGCACCCTTCTCCGTTCATGTGTGCGGGCAGGCCCGATGACTCCGGTTCGAGTCCGGACAAGGGGACTTGGCGGCCCTGCGGTCCAGTTGGCGTTGACTGACGGTCAGTCGTACGAGGCCAGCGCCTCGACCAACTGTCGTCCCTCTCTCGCTCCGGCGCGCACGAGCACCGCCGCCGTGCTGTGAAGCTCATTCCATGAGTGCGGGCGTCCGATGGTGGCCGCATCCGCGATGAGCGGCAAGGCCACAACCAGCGCCTCGGCGGCCTCTCCGGCAGCTCCGTAAGCGTGGGCCAGGCATGAGCCGAACCAGGTTTGGTCCCGCCGGTACTTCGTGTCCAGCGCGGAGAGTCCCGCAGTCAGATGGTTCACGGCGCCGGCCCAATCATGTAGGTGCATGGCGGTCATGCCGCGCTGCAACTCGAACCAGGTCTCCCCATAGAAGTACATCCATGCCGGTTCGTCTTCGGGGTGCTCCGACGCACGGGTGATCAAGTCCTGGGCGTCGTCGATCATGCGGTGTGCTTCGTCGGCGACACTGTTGAGCGCGTGACCGCGCGCGGCCATCTGCACTGCCATCCCCTGTACGCCCAGGGAGGCACCGGGCGCCGACCAACGCGCGGCTTCGGCGAGTCGCACCGTACGGTCGCCGTTTCCGCCGGACCAAGCCATGTGGGACTTCATGGACAGGGCGGTGGCGGCCATGTCCACGTCTCCGGCTTCCAGCGCCCATTCGTGACTGCGGTCGTACCAGGCGAGCGCCGCAGCGGACTGTCCTTGGTCCTGCGCCATCCAGGCGATGAACTGCGCGTGCTCCGATGCGAGGCGTACCACCCGGCGGGAGAGGGGGCCGCGAGCGCTGGAGTACAGGTTTACCACTGTGCGGAGTTGCTGACGCATGATCTCGTCCAGCGGCCGGGACCCGAGCTGGTCTTCCGCTGCCCGGTGCTCTGCGAGCAACCGGTCCAACCAGTCAAGAGTCGCGGCGTCGACCCGGTGCGTCCTATCGGCAGCGCTGGTGACTCGTGCCAGCAGGTCGTCATCAGGGCCGGGTCCCGGCAACTCCAGGCGGGGCACCAGAGACGCCGCAGGCGCGGGCGCGTCATGGTGCAGCAGTTCAGCCGGTACGCCGAGGCCGGAAATGATGCGTTGGCGGACCTCAGTGGAGGTAACTCGGCGACGTCCTCGTTCGATGTCCGAGACATCGGGCTGCACTAGGCCGACCAGTTCACCGAGTTTGGTCTGCGAGAGTCCGGCGACTTTGCGGTAGCCGCGAATAACTGCGCCCCAGTCCTCGGCTCCGACTGCCGCACGTAGACCGGGATGGGACCAAAGTCCCAGCGGGGACGTGTTCATAGCTCCAAATATAGGACGCGGTATAGGGCCGTGTGATTGGTTCGACGGTTCTTTTCCTTGAAGGTCTAGACACAGCCCCCGGCGACCGCGCGAACGGCCCCGGGGCGTGGCCGATCCGAAAATCAAGGAGCAGATCGACATGCAAGAAACTACAGCGTCCGCTGGCATGCCCGCGAGCGATTCGCCTCGCCTGGCTCACGAGGCGTTGGCGCCGCGCTGTCCGGATGGGAGCAGCACGCGGGCCGTCGCACTGATCCGCATCGATGAGGCTGGGCGCTGGCTGGAAGCCGGGCGGCGGTCCCTCAAGGCGGCGCGATACGCCGAACGGATGGGGCACTTCGTGATGGCCATGTGCTGCATGATCGGCCGTTCGGCGGTGCCCTGTGAGGACTGACCCTGTGGAACCGTGGACGCCTCCTCACCACGGGCAATTGGAGCTCGTGTCGTGCGGTCAGGCGTGGGACGCCGTGAAAGTGCCGAGCCGCATCGGCGAGAGTGTGCTTGCTCGCCTCGGCGAAGCAACCGGAGCCGTGATCGCTGACCCGCTTGGACACGTCTGGTAGTGGCTGGTGAAGCCGGGCGCGGCCAACAACCGGGCTATGTGCGGCGTCGATTGCTTGGGAGTGGCCGCGTACCTGGTCGTGCCGCCCGCCGACCGCACCAAGGGGCTGGGAGTGCGGTGGCGTGTCCCGCTCGGCCCTGAGTGCTACTTGACGGATGCCGCCAACCTGTACGACGCGCTGGCTGCGGAGTCGGCCACGTGATCCGCAAGTGGGGGCTCGTCCTCTCTGTGGGCTGGGTCGGAATCGTCACGCTGCTCGGCTTGGCCCTGCTGTGTGGGGTCGAGATCGGGTTGGTCGTCGCGGCTGATCCATCCCGTCCTTAGCCGCGATCCTCTGGGACTCCCCCTTGTAGCTCAGTCAGGAAGAGCCCGGGCCGCGTCGCACCCTTCTCCGTTCATGTGTGCGGGCAGGCCCGATGACTCCGGTTCGAGTCCGGACAAGGGGACTTGGCGGCCCTGCATGCGGAATTCCCGCGTGCCCAGAGGCCGTGTAACACCACCACGACCGACCACCGTAGAGAGGAGAGCCGTATGAATGGCAGCAGCGGAAGCGGCGGGACCCGGAGCAAGGACATCATCGACTGGGAGTGGTTGTCGGCTCAGCAGTTGTACGCAAGTGAACTGGCTTACCGGCGGCAGCAGTCGGGAATGACGCTGATGGAGCTCGCGGGGTTGTGCCTCTATGAACAGTCGTACCTGCACCGGCTGGAGCGGGGGCAGCGGCTCGGGACTCTTGAGGCGGCCACGGCGCTGGACAAGGTGTACGGGACGGGGACGCTGCTGGTGAGGCTGTGGCACCTGGCCAAACGTGAGGCGAAGGACCGCCCTTTCCTTGGGCTCGCACCCTTGGAGGCGGACGCGGTGAGCGTTCAGGAGTACGCGGTCAGCGCCGTCCCCTACCTGCTCCAGACGCGGGAGTACGCCGAGGAACAGCTCCGCACCGCGCGCCCGCACAGCGTCGAGCAGTTGGGCGCCCAGGTCGCCGCGCGGCTCAAGCGCCAGGACCGTCTGACCGGCCCGAACCCCGTGCACTACCGGGCGTTGATCGACGAGGCGGTGCTGCGGCGCGAGGCGCGGGACCCGCAGACGTGGCAGGGGCAGTTGGAGCACCTGATCGCGGTGGCGCAGCAGCCCGATGTGTCGCTGCACGTCGTGCCGTTCGGCACCGGGCCGCACCACATCCGCAGTTGCCTGGAGCTGATCTCTTTCCGGGACGGCCGCACCGTCGCCTATACGCAGAGCAGTTGGAGCGGTCACCTGGTCGAGGAGCCGGAGGACGTCGAACCGCTCCGCCTCGCGTACGACTTGCTGCGGGATACGGCGCTGACCCCGACGGAGTCGCTGACGTTCCTGCGTGCGTTACTCGACGAGGGCACCGCGAGCGGGCCGTCGGACGGTCCCCGGCCGTGAGCGGTGTCAGTGGTGTGGGGGCGGGGATGCGGCTCGGTGGGAAGCGGAGTGTCCGACGGCGTCCGGCGCGGCTGAACCAGGAACCCGAAGCGGTGGCCTGGGCGCGGGAGAGGGTCGGGTTGACCAAGCGGGAGCTTGCCGCCGAAGTGGGGATATCGGAGCAGTTGATGGGCGAGATCGAATCCGGCTGGCGCAGCGCCACCCCGGTGAACCTGGTCAAGATCGCCCACGTGCTCAACTGCCCCGAGGTGGCCCTGGAACGGAAGCGCTGGTAGCCGATGACGCGCCGATGAGCGCGGAGCGCGGACTGCCTCGCCCGGAAGACGTGGGGCGGGGTGATATGGGGAAGTTCGCGGCGTCGCGAGCCGTATTCGCGAGGCCGCACGCCGTACCGGCCGCAGGTTCGCACGGATTGCCTCGCGGATTTTCGTTATCGGCCCGACCGGGGCGCCGTCTCCTGTTGTGTAGGCGCAGCCACTTGCGATGACGGGACGGCGGAGCGAATGCGTGCAGGCGATCGGGGCGGGCCCGACCCGGAGATGGTGACCGCGGCGCGGGCGGGGGACGAGGGGGCGCTCGACCTGCTCGTGGCGCAGTGCCTGCCGCTGGTCTACAACATCGTCGGCCGGGCCCTGGACGGCCACGACGACGTGGACGACGTGGTGCAGGAGACGCTGCTGCGGGTGGTACGCGGGCTCGCCGATCTCCGTGATCCGGCCGCCTTCCGGTCCTGGCTGGTCGCGATCGCGGTACGCCAGGTCCGCGACCGCGAGCAGGCGAGGAAGGCGTCCTGGCACCACCAAACCGGCCTGGAATCAGCGGAGTTGATACCGGACCCGGCCTCGGACTTCGCGTCGGTGACCATCCTGCGGCTGGGCCTGACCGACCAGCGCCGGGAGATCGCCGAGGCGACCCGCTGGCTGGACCACGACGACCGCACGCTGCTGGCGCTGTGGTGGCTGGAGGAGACCGGCGACATCGGCCGGTCCGAACTGGCCGAAGCGCTCGGCCTGTCCCGGCAGCACGCCGCGGTGAAGGTCCAGCGGATGAAGGAGCAGCTGGAGACCTCGCGGACCGTGGTGCGTGCGCTCGGCGCGACCGAAAGCTGCCCGGAGCTGGCCGAGTTGACCGGCGGCTGGGACGGCGTGCCGAGCCCGCTGTGGCGCAAGCGATTCGCCCGGCACATCCGCGGCTGCGAGGCGTGCGGGCGGCTCGGCAAGGTGCTGCTGCCGATGGACCGGCTGCTCAGCGGGCTGCCGCTGCTGCCCGTACCGATCTCGCTGGCCG
>NZ_JACEGK010000258.1:0-10663 GCF_056859195.1 Streptomyces sp. NH27 | reverse complement strand
GCGGGAGGGTTGACGCGCGAGTGCCCGGCGCTGGGTTTTCGTGCGCCTCGTACGGTCGTGCGGGGCCTTGCGAACAACGATACGAGAGGGACGGGCGCGGCCGCGTGGGCCGTTAGGCTGAACTCATGTCGTCGGCGAGCCGTTACACGTATCTGGGACCTGAAGGCACTTTCACCGAGGCCGCGCTGCGCACGCTGCCCGAGTCCGCCACCCGCGAACTGGTCCCGATGGTGTCGGTGGCCGCCGCGCTGGACGCGGTACGGACCGGTGAGGCGGGCGGCGCGCTGGTGCCGATCGAGAACTCGGTGGAGGGCGGTATCACCACCACCCTCGACGAGCTGGCGTTCGGCGCACCGCTGATGATCTACCGCGAGGTGCTGCTGCCGATCGCGTTCGCCCTGCTGGTCCGGCCGGGCACGAAACTGTCGGACGTGAAGACGGTGACCGGCCACCCGGCCGCACAGGTGCAGGTCAGGCAGTGGCTGTCGAAGCACCTTCCGGACGCGGTGTGGGAGTCGGCCGCCTCGAACGCGGACGGCGCCCGGCTGGTCCAGGAGTCCCGCTACGACGGCGCCTTCGCGGGCGAGTTCGCCGCCCCGACGTACGGACTCGAGCCACTGGCCACCGAGATCCACGACGCCTCGAACGCGACCACCCGCTTCGTGCTGGTGGGCAAGCCGGCCCGGCTGGCGGCGCCCACCGGCGCGGACAAGACATCGGCGGTGTTCTGGCTGCGCGACGACCACCCCGGCGCGCTGCTCGACCTGCTCCAGGAGTTCGCGATCCGCGGGGTGAACCTGATGCGGATCGAGTCCCGCCCGACCGGTGAAGGGCTGGGGCAGTACTGCTTCTCGGTGGACGCCGAGGGCCACCTGACCGACCGTCGGGTCAGCGAGACGCTGCTCGGGCTGCACCGGCGCTGCCTGAAAGTGCGGCTGCTCGGGTCGTACCCGCGCGCCGACGAGATCGCGCCGGAGGTACGCCGCGGCGCGAGCGACGAGGAGTTCAGCAAGGCCGCGGACTGGCTGAACCGGGCGCTCGACGGGCGCGCCTGAAGGCCCTCCCGACAGCACGACCGGAGCGCGGCGGAGCGCGGCGGTGTCCACAGCCCCGCTCCGGCACGACTGCGGCCAGGACCCCGGGCACGGCCGCGGGTGCAACCGGGGCCATAATTGAGGCCCGGGCGTGACCGAAGGTGACCGTCCAGCCGGGTTGCCTGGCATTCGCCTTCGCTTTGCCCACCAGCCATCTTGCGAGTTGTCCACCGAGTTATCCACAGGCTCGGCGCGCGGCCTGTGGGTAACTGGGGACAAGTCGACAGAGAAAGCCGACCAAGTCGACAAATTGGTACACAGACACCAGGCAGTCCCGGAGTGCGATACCTCGCCCCGCGTCACCCCAAATCCCCCTCGCCATCCTCCCGGGGGAACACATCTCACTCGAAAGGGAGTGTGGAACGGGTTTACGCGGGGAATCCATAGCCGCACACTGCGCCCAGGAAATGATCTCGCCGCTTCTCCACAGATCTTCCCCACACCCTGTGGACAACCGGCGAGGATTTCCCCACTCCCTGTGGATAACTTGACGGAGAAGGGGCCCGACCCACCCCTGGGACCACTCACCGCAGTGGATCAACTCCGGTTCCCCACAGGCCGGCTGGCCCCGGAGGGGGATGGCCGGAATTGCGTTGACGCCTGACTTTATCGCCACCTTCTATCCCTTTTCTCGCCTTTCCAGCGAATCGGACATTGCTCGCATTACGCCTTTAAGTTGTCGCCGGGCCGGACCGCCGCCCGGTAGCCTGTGGACCGTGATTGACCTTCGTCTGCTTCGTGAGGACCCCGACCGAGTGCGCGCCTCGCAGCGTGCCCGTGGAGAGGACGTCGCGCTCGTCGACGCACTGCTCTCCGCCGACGAGCGGCGCAGGTCCTCCAGTACCCGCTTCGATGAGCTGCGCGCCGAGCAGAAGCAGCTGGGCCGGCTGATCTCCAAGGCGCAGGGCGACGAGAGGGCCGAACTGCTCAAGCGCACCAAGGAACTGGCCGATTCGGTCAAGGCCGCGGACGCCGAGCAGCAGGAGGCCGCCGAGCAGGCCCAGCAGCTTCTGCTGCGGCTGGGCAACGTGATCCACCCGGACGTCCCGATCGGCGGCGAGGAGGACTTCGTCGTCGTCGAGACCGTCGGCACCCCGCGGGACTTCTCGGCCGAGGACTTCGCCCCCAAGGACCACCTGGAGCTGGGCGAGCTGCTCGGCGCGATCGACACCGACCGCGGTGCCAAGGTGTCCGGCTCGCGCTTCTACTACCTCACCGGCGTCGGCGCCCTGCTGGAGCTGGCCCTGGTCAACGCCGCCATCGCGCAGGCCACGGCCGCGGGCTTCACCCCGGTGCTCACCCCGAACCTGGTAAGGCCCGCCGCCATGGCGGGCACCGGTTACCTCGGCCAGGCCGAGGACGACGTGTACTACCTGGAGAAGGACGACCTCTACCTGGTCGGCACCTCCGAAGTCCCGCTCGCCGCCTACCACATGGACGAGATCATCGAGGCGTCCAAGCTGCCGCTGCGCTACGCGGGCTTCTCCGCGTGCTACCGGCGGGAGGCCGGCTCGTACGGCAAGGACACCCGCGGCATCTTCCGGGTGCACCAGTTCGACAAGGTCGAGATGTTCGTCTACACCACGCCGGAGGAGGCCGAGGCCGAACACCAGCGGCTGCTGGCGTGGGAGAAGCAGTGGTTGACGTCGCTGGAGCTGCCGTTCCAGGTGATCGAGCTGGCCTCGGGCGACCTGGGCTCCTCGGCGTCGCGCAAGTTCGACTGCGAGGCGTGGGTTCCCACCCAGGGCAAGTACCGCGAGCTGACCTCCACCTCCAACACCACGCAGTTCCAGGCCCGGCGGCTCGGCATCCGGATGCGCGACAGCGATGGCACCCGGCCGCTGGCCACCCTCAACGGCACCCTGTGCGCGGTGACCCGCACCATCGTCGCCCTGCTGGAGAACCACCAGCAGGCCGACGGCTCGGTCCGGGTGCCCGAGGTCCTGCGGCCGTACCTGGGCGGGCGCGACGTCCTGGAGCCCCCGGCCGCCGCCTCGAACCCCGCCGCCAAGTGACCGCCTCCGAGCCGGGCGCGGTCGGCGGCCCCTCCACCGGGCCGCTGCCGTACCAGCTGATCGCCACCGACCTGGACGGCACCCTGCTGCGCGAGGACAGCACCGTCTCCCAGCGGTCCCGCGACGCGCTCGCCGCGGTGACCGCCGCGGGCGCGGCGCACATCATCGTCACCGGCCGCTCGGTGCCCTGGACCCGGCACGTCCTGGACGACCTCGGCTACCAGGGGCTCGCCGTCTGCGGCCAGGGCGCTCAGGTGTACGACGCGGGCGCGGGCAGGCTGCTCACCTCCGTGACGCTGGACCGCAAGCTGGCCGCGATGGCGCTGGCCAAGATCGAGGCGGAGGTCGGCCCGGTCGCCCTTGCGGCCAGCCGGGACGGCCTCGGCGGCGAGGTGCTGGTCGGCGACGGGTACGTCTACAAGCCGGAGTTGCCGGTCATCCACATGACCGGCACCGACGAGCTGTGGGCAGCACCCATCAACAAGCTCTACATCCAGCACCGCGAACTCGACGACGACGCGCTCGCCGACGCGGCCCGCGCGGTCGCCGGCGCGATGGTGGGCGTCGTCATGGCCGGCCAGGGCATCGTGGAACTGCTGCCGCTCGGCCTCACCAAGGCAACCGGGCTGTCGCTGGCCGCCCGGCGGCTGGGCATCACCGCGGCGCAGACCATCGCCTTCGGCGACATGCCCAACGACGTGCCGATGTTCCGCTGGGCCGGGCACAGCGTGGCGATGGCCAACGCCCACCCCGACCTCAAGGCCGTGGCCGACGAGATCACGCTCTCCAACGACGAGGACGGCATCGCGGTGGTCCTGGAGCGGCTCATGGGCGCCGCCGCCTCCTAGGGCGCGGGGCCAGGCCAAGCGCCATGGGAGGCCGTACGCACAGGACGTGGGACGCTCACGGGCGCTCCCGGCGGCCGTTCTCCCACCCCGCCGCCCTACCGTCGGATGCCGGAGCGTTCGCGGCCGGGGCGGGCGGCAGCGGCGTCATGGCGTAGCAGCACAGCCCGATCAGCACCGCCGCGAAGTGGCCGAGGTCGGTGAAGGTGCCGCCGTCCACCAGGCGGTAGCCGAAGATACCGATCAGCGCCGCCGCGTAGGGCCAGCGCAAGTGGCGCGGCAGCCGGTAGGTGAGGACCCCGGCGACCCCGGCGAGGCCGTAGCTGACACCGATGTCCACGGTGTGCGCCAGGGAGTGCGGCAGGCGGTTGTCCCGGATGTCGAGGAAAACCGCCTTCTGGCTGACCAGGGTGGCGCCCACGTGCGCGACAGCGGCGGTCGCCAGCCAGCGTGCGGTGCCGAGCCAGCGCTCCGCGGTGGCGTGCACCACCTCGAACAGCACCACGTACACGGCGAGACCGGACGGACTCTGTATCCACAGCGCGCTGGCGATCAGCACCCGGATCGGGTGCACCCGCAACTCCACCAGGTTGGTGCTGACCTGGTGCAGCACGTGTGACCGCACGTCCGCCGGCAGCAGCGCGGCGATCGCGCTGGTGAGCAGGATGATCAGCAGCCAGATGTGGGTGCCCGGGGTGGAGCGGACCCATGCCGTGACGGCGCGCCCCACGTCGCCGGGTGTGAACCGGTGGCGTGGGGCGGCCGATCCGGCGGCGCGGCCCGGAGGCGGCGGAGTGCGGTGCGAGGAGTCCTGGGCCATCCCCTCCAGTCTCGGACGGTTCGCTGTGAGACGGCGGATGGACGCACTGGCCGCGCGGGAACTTCGCCGTCTTGCCTTCAGGGTGCTCTGCACCTTCAGGCATGCCGCACGCCTGAAGGCGTGCCCCGCACTTTCAGGCGGGGCACGCCGCGCTACTCGTCACCCACCGGCTTCAGGGTGCTCAGCCGGCGGGCCGCGTACCAGGTGGCCATGACCGTGGCCACGATCAGCAGGATGACCCCGGTCGGCAGCGAGACCGCCGAGGTGACCAGGTGGCCGTGCGCGGCCTTCGCCCCGACGGCGAGCGCCCACTGCTGGACGCTGAGCGTCTGGGCGCCGGGCACGAGGTTGCCGATCACCGTCTCCCACACCAGCGCGTAGACCAGGCCGACCACGACCGCGTGCCGGGTGAGCACCCCGAGCAGCAGGAAGATCGCCGAGTAGGCGACGGACGCGACCGCGGTGGCGATGCCGTAGGCGACCGCGACGTTCTGGCCGTTGGCGTTGAGCACGTAGCCCGCGAGCAGGGCGGGGATCGCGGAGAAGACGAGCGTGACGCCGATGGCGACGAGCAGCTTGGTGCAGATGATCGTGGAGCGCCTGATCGGCTTGGCGAGCAGGTAGACGATCGCGCCGTCGTCGATCTCCGGCGCGATCGCGCCGGTGCCGGCGATGACGCCGAGCAGCGGCAGCATGGAGCTGAGCGCGAAGCCCTGGAGTATGTCGTTGGCGGTGTTGTCGTCGGCGCCGGCCAGGGCGCGCACGACGGCGCAGATCACCAGCAGCAGCACGGGCAGCGCGAACAGCAGCAGGGCGCGGCGGCGGCCGAGCAGCGCGCGGTAGGTGAGTCTGGCCACGGTGGGGTGGTAGAACGCGGAGCCGCCGGTACGGGGGGCCGCCGGCTTGGCGGCGGGCGCGTCGGGAAGCGCGGAGGTGGTGGACATGTGGGTCGCTCCTTACGCCGTGACCAGGTAGGAAAACACGCTTTCCAACGACTCGTCGGACGGCGAGACCGCGTACAGCCGGATGCCGTGGTCACGGGCGATCCGCGGCAGGTACTCGGTGAAGCCGGCGAAGTCGATCGCCTGGATGCGCAGGGCCCGCTCGGTGCGGTCCAGTTCGATGCCCGCGGTGGAACCGTGCGCGATGAGCGCGGAGGCGAGCGCGCGGTCGTCGCTGGAGCGTACGAGGTAGCGGTGCGGGCGGTCGGTCATCAGCCGGCGGATCTTGCGGAAGTCGCCGGAGGCGGCGTGCCGTCCGGCCACCACGACCTCGATGTGGTGGGCGAGTTGCTCGACCTCCTCCAGGATGTGCGAGGAGAACAGCACGGTCCGGCCGTCCGCGCCCATGGCGCGCAGCAGGTCCATCAGGTGCAGCCGCTGGCGCGGGTCCATCCCGTTGAACGGCTCGTCGAGCAGCAGCACCGACGGGTCGTGCACCAGCGCCGACGCCATCTTGGCGCGCTGCCGCATGCCCTTGCTGTAGGTCTCGATCCGCCGGTCCTGGGCGTACTCCATCTCCACGGTGGCCAGGGCTCGCTGGGCGGCGGCGCCCGGGTCGGCCAGGCCGTGCAGTTCGGCGTTGGCGACGACGAACTCGCGTGCGGTCAGGAAGTCGTACATCGACTCTCGTTCGGGCACGATGCCGATCTCGCGGTACGCCTGCTCGTTGCGCCAGATCACGGCGCCGTCGAGGGTGACGCTGCCGCCGGAGGGGGCGAGGAAGCCGGCCATCATGTTGATGAGGGTGGACTTGCCCGCGCCGTTGGGGCCCAGCAGTCCGGTGACGCCCGGGCCGATGGTCATGGTGATGTCGTTGACCGCCACCACGTTGCCGAACCAGCGGGAGACCGTGTTGATGCCGATGGTGGTCATGAAAGACCCGCCTTCCGGTAGCGGCGCATCAGCAGTGCGAAGCTGCCCGCCAGGATCGCCATGAGGACCAGCAGGTACACGATCCCGGCCGCCGCGTTGGGCGGTCCCGACGCGTGCGGGAAAGCGGAGGTGGCGCCGAGGAACCAGGTCTGGAAGCCGTCGATCAGGGTGATCGGCGAGAACAGCCCGAGCCAGCCGATGACGTGCCACTTCTCCTGGTTGAACGCGACGCCCTGCACCGCGGAGACGGCACCGTAGGTGATCACGAACAGGGTGATCACCGCGGCGACTCCGAAGCCCCTGCGCGGGGTGACGGCCGCGATCACCAGCCCGATGCCGGCGAACAGAAGGGACAGGACAGCTATGGACACCAGGCCCTTCGCAAACCCGGCGGTCTGGTGGCCGAAGCTGAGCTTCGCCAGTAGCGCGCCGATGTAGAGGATCAGCAGGGGCAGCGCGGTCAGCAGGAACAGCGCGGAAGCCAGCGCGGCGAGCTTCGCGGCCACGTAGTCGACGGCCTCGATCGGCCGCGAGAAGTACAGCGGGGTGATCTTGAAGCGCAGGTCGCGCGAGACGGCCTGCGGCGCCTGGGAGGCGACGAAGAGCGTGATGACCGCCTGGAGCACGATCGCGTACCGGGTGTACTGGACCGGCAGGTCGTTGCGGTTCGTGACGATCGTCACCGCGACGAGGATCAGTGCCGGCAGGCACATCGCGGCGAGCAGGAGCATCGGCAGCACCTTGGACTTGGCGCTGCGGCCGAGGCCGTACGCGCCGCGCAGGCTCTGCACGTAGAGGGACTTGCGGGCGTAGGCACGGCCGAGGCGGGGGCCGTCGTACGACCGGTAGCCGATGTCGTGGATGACGTCCGTGGGCGTCAGGTCGGGCTGGGTCACCGGGCGTTCCTTCCTGTGCCCGCGGGGACGGGGGCGTCCGCGTCCGCGTTGGTGTCGGCGTCCGCGTCCGCGTCCGCGAAGAGTTCGGCGATCCGGTGGCGGCGCTGTTCCATGCGGACCAGGCCGACGCCGAGGCCGGCCACCACGTCGCGGACGGTGTCGTACGTCTCGTCGCCCGCGATGTCGACCATCAGCAGGTGGCCGGTGCCCTGGGCGGTCAGCCCCGCGCCGGTCAGCGCGGCGAGCAGGTCGTTCTCGCGATCGGTGACCTCGACGGCGAGGGAGCCGGTGGTCTGGGTGAAGTCGCTGGTGGACGAGGCCCGCAGCAGCTTGCCGCCGTCGATGACGACGATGTGGTCGCTGGTGCGCTCCAACTCCCCGAGCAGGTGCGAGGTGACCAGCACCGAGATGCCGAAGTCGCTGTGCACGCGGCGGATCAGGCCGAGCATGTCGTCGCGGCCGACCGGGTCGAGACCGTTGGTCGGCTCGTCGAGCAGCACCAACTCCGGGTCGTGCACCAGCGCCTGGGCGAGCTTGACGCGCTGCTTCATGCCCGTCGAGTAGCCGCCCATCGGGCGGTAGCGCTCCTCGTACAGGCCGACGTGGCGCAGCGTGTCGGCGGTGCGCTCGCGGGCCGCGGTGGGCGGCAGGCCCGACATGCGGGCCATGTGCACCACGAACTCGGTCGCCGAGACATCCGGCGGGAGGCAGTCATGCTCGGGCATGTAGCCGACCAGGGCCCGGATCTCGGCGCCGTCCGAGGCCACGTCGCGGCCGAGCACGGTGGCTCGGCCCTCGGAGGCCGGGGCGAGCCCCAGCAGGATCTTGATCAAGGTCGACTTGCCGGCTCCGTTGGCACCCACCAGCCCGGTCACACCGGGCGTGATGTCCACGGTCAGCCGGTCGAGCGCGGTCACCCTCGGGTACCGCTTGCTCAAACTCTCGGTAGCGATCACAGTCACGGGCTCGACCGTAGCGGTAGGCGCGAGGGCCGCGCGTCGCCCGCGGGGCGGTGCTTCGTGTACGACTCACGGCTGACCACCCGTAGGGGTCGGCGCCCGATCGGGTGAAAGTGCCTCCGGGTCGGGGCCGGAGGTCTTGACGCTGCCATCGGTCGATGTCACATTGATCACTGACAGTGTTTATCGGTGCTGGGGGCGGTGACGGCGTGGACGGCATGGGCGGGACGGACGGCAGGAGCGACGCGGAGGACGCGGACCGGACAGCGGGCGCCGACGCGGGCGCGAGCCCGGGTACGGAGCAGGACGACGCCGAGCGAGAGCGCGGTCCGGCGCGGGAGCGGTTCGTGACCGGTGCCGGCGGCGTGCGACTGTGCGTGGCCGAGCGCGGTGCGGCGGCCCCACCCGGCGGCCCGCCGACCGTCGTACTGGTGCACGGCTACCCGGACAGCAAAGAGGTCTGGTCGTCGGTCGCCGAGCGGCTCTCCGACCGCTTCCACGTGGTGAGTTACGACGTGCGGGGGCACGGCCACTCCTCCGCGCCGAGCCCGCTCAAAGGCGGCTTCACCCTGGAGAAGCTGACCGAGGACTTCCTCGCGGTCGCCGACGCGGTCAGCCCGGACCGCCCGGTGCACCTGGTCGGCCACGACTGGGGCTCCGTGCAGGGCTGGGAGTTCGCCACCGTGCCCGCCACCGAAGGCCGGATCGCCTCCTTCACCTCGATCTCCGGCCCGAGCCTCGACCACTTCGGCCACTGGATCAACCGCCGCCTGCGCCGCCCCACCCCCCGCCGCGCCGCCCAACTCGTCGGCCAGGGCACCAAGTCGTGGTACGTCTACGCGTTGCACACCCCCGTGCTTCCCGAGCTGGCCTGGCGGGGCCCGCTCGGCAAGCAGTGGCCCAAGATGCTCGCCCGGGCCGAGAAGGTCCCGTCCGACGGCTACCCGACCGCCTCCCTCCCGCAGGACGCCGCGCACGGCGCCTGGCTCTACCGCGACAACATCCGCCGCCGGCTCGGCCACCCACGCCCCGATCCCGTCGCCCACGTACCGGTCCTGCTGATCACCCCCACCCGGGACCTCTTCCTCTCCGAGCGGCTCTACGACGACCTTGACCGCTGGGTGCCTCAGCTGACCCGCCGCATCCTGCCGGCCAAGCACTGGGTGCCGCGATCCCGACCGGATCAACTGGCCTGCTGGATCACGGACTTCGTGGCCGCCACGGAAGGATCGGGTGCGACCGCTCCCGAGGACGACGGACCTGGCCCCGCCGGGCGGACCGTACTCGGCCGGGGGCTGCCGGCCGCACGCGAGCGGTTCGCCGGGCAGTTGGTGGTGGTCACCGGCGCCGCCAGCGGTATCGGGAAGGCGACCGCGCTCGCCTTCGCCGAGGCCGGTGCGCGGGTGGTCGCGGTGGACCGCGACGCGGAGGGCGCCACCTCGACCGCGGCGGCCGCCCGCCGGGCCGGCGCTGCCGACGCCTGGCCGGAGGTGGTCGATGTCGCGGACGCCGACGCGATGGAGAAGTTCGCCGCCCGCACCGCCGACCTGCGCGGTGTGCCCGACGTGGTGGTGAACAACGCGGGGATCGGCCTGGCCGGCGCCTTCCTCGACACCACCCCGGAGGACTGGAAGCAGGTGCTGGACGTCAACCTGTGGGGTGTCATCCACGGCTGCCGGCTCTTCGGCCGCCAGATGGCCGAGCGCGGCCAGGGCGGTCACATCGTCAACACCGCGTCGGCCGCGGCCTTCCAGCCGTCCCGTGCCTTGCCGGCGTACAGCACCTCGAAGGCCGCCGTGCTGATGCTCAGCGAGTGCCTGCGGGCCGAACTGGCGCCCCACGGCATCGGGGTGAGCGCGATCTGCCCCGGCCTGGTCAACACCGCGATCACCAGCAGCGCACGGCACGCGGGCGTCAGCGAGGAAGAGCAGGAGCTGCGCCGGGCCAAGAGCGCCAAGTTGTACTCCCTGCGCAACTACCCGCCGGAGAAGGTGGCCCGGGCCATAGTGCGCGCGGTGCGCCGCGACACCGCGGTCGTCCCGGTCACGCCCGAAGCGCGCGGCGCGCGGCTGCTGTCGCGGATGTCCCCGGGCGCGCTGCGCGCGCTCGCCCGGGTCGATCCGCCGATGTAGCCCGGCCACCGGCCGCCTGCCCCTGCCC
>NZ_JACEGK010000257.1:0-10704 GCF_056859195.1 Streptomyces sp. NH27 | reverse complement strand
GGTCAGGTGTTCGAGGTGCCCCAGCCGCTGTCGGGGGCGTTGCCGTTGCGGCCCGCGCGCATCTTGCCGGCCAGCGCGTCGGGCATCCGCTCGCCGACCTTCGCCGTCACCGTGTCCTTCGCCTTGCCCGCCGCGGTGCGGCCCTGCTGCATCGCGGACTCCGCGGTGTTCCGCACCGCCGGGTTCTGCGCGAGCTTCCGGGCGGCCTCGCGGAGCTGCTCGTACCGCTCCCGCCCGGCGCGGGCGCCGAGCACGAAACCGACCAGGGCTCCGGTGATGAACGTCAGCCGGTAGCGCATGGCTCCACCCTTCCTAACTCCGGTTCTGCCGGACTGTTGCGCGCCTACCCTGCGTCGCCGGGGGCAACCCCCTGCAAGCGGTTGGCGGAGCACCCCCCTGCTTGCGCTAATGTATGTGTCGCACCGAGTGCGCGCCTTCCGGGAGGATCCTGGCGGGTGCATTCGGCGCACGCAGCGCGATCCCCTGTAGCTCAATTGGCAGAGCAGCCGGCTGTTAACCGGCAGGTTACTGGTTCGAGTCCAGTCGGGGGAGCTGATCCCCTGTAGCTCAATTGGCAGAGCAGCCGGCTGTTAACCGGCAGGTTACTGGTTCGAGTCCAGTCGGGGGAGCGCGGGATGAGGGCCCTTCGGGGTCCTTTTTCGTCCCCTGAACGCCGTAGCACCCCCGCTTCCGGCCTCGCCGCGTCCACCTGACGACGCGTCCGTACACCCGCGAGGGCGACAGATCGTATGAGCGGCTATGCTGCGGCAGACGGCGCGCACGGCACGCCGCACGGGGCGGTAGCTCAGCCGGTTAGAGCAGCGGACTCATAATCCGTCGGTCGTGGGTTCGAGTCCCACCCGCCCCACCGTGCTGACCTTGCTATCACCTGGATCCACCTGCGGAAACGCGACCTGCCGAGCCTTCCCGCGGGGGCCGTTGCGGGAACCCGGAAGGGCCGGTGAGCCCGGTGTCGTGCCTCCCTCGATCGGACGAACCCGCGGAATGAGCCGGGCGGCCCTCTTCCGACGGCTGCTGCCTCGACGCTTACGTACAGCCCGGAGTGTTCGCCTGCTGCTGCTTTGTGAGCGCGTGACGTACAGCTGACGAGCGGTCACGTACCGGACGGAGGGTATACGTGGGCCGGCCCGCCCCCGGGGAACGGGAGCGGGCCGGCATGTTTCGGGTGGTGCGTTCCTCAGCCTCCCGTCGGGTGGCCGGTGGACCGGGCCGCGACCGTCAATGTGACGGGCAGCGGCGCGACTGTGTGCAGTGCGTCGCTCTCGAATCCGAGCGACCCGGCCACGGTCCCGGTGCGGTCGCCCGTCAGCCGTACGGTCACGGTGACCGAGTGCCCGGCCGGGACGGTGACGGTGCCGCGGCTCACCGAGAGCCACGGCAGGCGGACGGGTCCGGCCTGGTCGTAGCCGGTGAGCCGGTAGGCGCCGGTCAGGGAGTTGTCCGCGGTGACCCCGCCGACCGAGTAGAGCCCGGTCGCGCCGGCGCCGTAGTACTGCGGCCCCGGCAGGTCGGGCAGTTGGGCCCACCAGTCGGCGGCCGGGTTGTAGGCGAAGGCCCGGGCACTGGCGGCCTGGCCGTCGTCGACTATGCCGCCCGCGACGCCCAGTTCGCCGTCCGCCGTGGCGGCCGTCGCGCACTGCGCGTCGACAGGGAGCGCGGCGATACGGTGCCAGCGGTTCGCGGCGGGGTCGTACGCGAAGGCATCCGTGGTGGAGCCACCCGCGATGACGCCGCCCGCGCAGTACAGGTGCCCGCCCGTCGCGCCGCACTGCGTGTTCATGATCGCTTCGGGGTAGTCGGCCGCCTTGTGCCACGTGTCGGTCGCGGGGTCGTAGACCGCGACGGTGGCGGTGGCGTCCGCTTCGGTGGTGAGCCCGCCCACCTCGTAGATCCTGCCGTCGAGCACGGCGGTGGCACCGGCGATCGTGTACGGGCTGGGTGCGGCCTCGGTCCAGCTGTCGGTGGCCGGGTCGTAGACCTGGGTCGCCGGCTGGACGGTGAGCAGGGGGCCGACACCGCCGGTGACGTAGAGCTTCCCGCCGATGAATCCGGACCCTGCCGCGGCGACGGGGTCGGGTGCGTCGGCCTTCCGCTGCCAGGCGCCCTTGTGCGGGTCGTAGGCGTAGAAGGTGTTGGTGATGTCCTCGGTCCCGGAGCCCAGGCCGGCGTAGACGACGCCCTGGTAGGTGCCGGCGACGCCCTGCGCGGACTGGGCCGGCAGGTCGGGCAGGCCGGTCCAGGCCGGCGCCGGGGCGCCGGTCTGCGTGGCGGCCGGGGCCGCGGAGCTGCCGTGCGGCGCGGCGATCTTCGTGCTGCCGATGCCGTGCCCGGCCTTGGCGGCCGCGGCCATGACCGAGGCCAGCGGCTGCGGGGTGCCCTGCTTCAGCGGCACCGCCCGGCCGGTGGCGGAGGTCCCGGACGGAGCGGACGCGGTACCGGCCGATGCGGCGCCGTCCGACGCGAACTGGCCGATGCGGACGGTCGCGGGGCCGTCCCCGGTGTTGGTGAGGGTCAGCTTCCTGGTCGCCGAGCCGTGCGGGCGCACGGTCGCGCTCAGGTCGCCGCTGACGGTGATCTCCCCGTTGGTCAGGGCGAGATCGACCCGGGTGACGCGGTCCGCGGACAGCTTCACCGAGGCGTGGGCCTGGTCGTAGTAGACGAGCGAGCCGGTGACGGTGCGGTGACCGGTGGCCGGGGAGAACAGCCAGTAGAAGGCGTCGGTGCCGCCGCCGGGCTGCGATCCGGCGGTCGAGGTCGCGCCCGCGGTGGTGCCCGCCACGGCGACGGCCACGCCGTCGAGCGGCCGGCCGGTCCGCGCGCTGGTCACGTCGCCGGCGACGAGCGAGCCCTTGTCGAGTTGCAGCCACGCCTGCGCGAGGGAGACGTCGGCGATGTCCCACCAGCCCACGGTGGTGGTGGTGTAGTGGAAGCGCAGCCGGACGGACTGGTCGTGTCCGGCGGCCGGCACCACGGCGTGCTGCGTGGCGGACTCGCTTCCGTCGCCGGTCCAGATGGTCTGCCAGGTCGCCCCGCCGTCCGTGGTGGAGTCGACGGTCGCCAGGCCGCCGACGTGGTTGGCGCGGAAGGTCAGCAGCAGGGCCTTGCCCGCCGACTGCGTCGTCGCGGGGGTCAGCAGGGTGGAGTCGGTGTCACCGCCGGACATCGCGGACGCGAAGCCGAGCGTGGGGTCGTTCGTCCACGCGGACGGGCCGGGGGCGTGGAAGGTCCAGGGATCGCCCTTGGTGCTGGTGGTGCTCCAGCCCGCCGGGATGGTGTCGGTGGTGAACTTCTCCGTGGCGGACGTGGCCGTCTTCTGGGTGTAGCCGGGGGCCGAGCCGTCGATCGCGAGCAGTTGTGCGTCCAGCCCGATGTTGCGCACGACGTTCTCGGAACCGGCCTGCACCTGCACGTCGCGGGCGGCGTAGCCGGGGAGCGTGGACGTCACGTGCAGGGTGTAGCTGCCGTTCGCCGGGACGTCCACGGAGTAGGCGCCGGTGTAGAAGTCGCTGCTGAACGGCGCCGTCTCGGAGCCGTCGTCCAGGGCGATGGTGGAACCCACCGGCCAGCCGTGGCCCGAGGCGTCGGTGATCTTGCCGCTGAGCGTGACCATCGCCCGGCGGGCCAGCACGAAGTCGCCGGACGAGGTCGTGCCGGTGGTGACGGTGGCGGGGTGCGAGACGGAGGTCCAGCCGAACTCGGCCGCGGTGACGGTGTAGTCGCCGACCGGCAGCGGAAGGCTGTACGTGCCGTCGCTGCGGGTCGTGGTGCGGCCGGACGCCGTCCCCTTCGCGGTCACCCGGACGCCGCCGAGCGGGGCGCCCGCCTCGTCCGTGACGGTGCCGGCGACCGTACCGAAGTCGGACGCGGCGAGCGCGGCGGTGCCGTCGGGGGTGCCGAGCCCGGTCGGGCCGTCGTAACCGGGGCCCGCCGTGCACAGGTAGGCCGTGGTGCAGGTGCCGTTGGAGCCGGAGGTGACGTCGTTGAGCGCACCGGGCCGCGCATACGGGTAGGTGTTCGGGCGGCCGTTGTCGGCTATCGGCCCGGCCAGCGCGTAGACGGCCGCGATGACGGGGGCCGCGACGCTCGTGCCGCCGTACTGCGCCCAGCCGTCGCCGCTGCTGCCGTAGCTGTCGTAGACGGCCACGCCGGTGTGCGGGTCGGCGACGGCGGAGACGTCCGCGACGGCCCGGTTGGCGCAGCCGGTGTCGGTCTGGAAGGACGGCTTGGGCACGTACGCGGAGCAGCCGGAGCCGGCGCCCGCCCAGGCCGTCTCGGTCCAGCCCCGCGCGGTGCCGGTGTCCCTGGTCAGCGCGGTGCCGCCGACGGCGGTGACATCGGGGGCCGCGGCCGGGAACTGGACGCCGTAGCCGTCGTCACCGGAGCTGGCGACGACGGCCACGCCCGGGTGGTCGTAGTGGGCGCCCGCGAGTTCGGTCCCGTCCTCCGAGCCGCCGTAGCTGTTGGAGATGTACGTGGCGCCGAGCGCGGCCGCCTCGTCCACGGCCGCGGCGAGGTTCGTGAGGGCGGCCGAGTCGGCCTCGACCAGGATGATGTCCGCCTCGGGGGCGACGGCCGACACCATGTCCAGGTCGAGCGAGGTCTCGGTCGCCCAGTCCGCGTCGGGGGTCGGGTAGTGGTTCTGCGAGCCGCGCTGGTCGACCTTGGTGAACTGGCCCGGCTGGAGCGCGGGCAGGCCGAACTGCGCGCGGTAGACGGCCAGGTCGGCCGCCGCGGTCGGGGCGTCGAAGGCGTCCACGATGGCGATGGTCGCGCCCCGGCCGCCGTTCGCCGGGAGATCGTAGGCGCTGAGCAGGTCGCCGGGGCCGTAGCCGGACGGCGCGACCGCCGCGGCCTTGACGCCGGTGCCCGCGGCGGTGCCGGCGACCCGCTTGGCGAAGCAGCGGGCCACCCCCTTCGCCTTCGGGACCGCGCAGGACGACGTGACGGCGCCGGTGCGCCTCGGGGCGCGCGAGCCGGGGGCGGTGGACGTGTGGACGGTCGTGCCGGAGGGCTTGCCGGCGGGGGCCTTTGCCGGAACTGCCTTGGCCGGGGCGGCCTTTGCCGGGGCGGCCTTTGCCGGGACCGCGGGTTGCGGCGCGGCGGCCTCGGCCGTGCCGAGGGGGCCGGCAGCGGTCACCGCGAGGGCGGCGGCGAGGAGGACGCCGAGGGCGCCCGCCGCTCGTCGTCGCCGGGAGCGGCCGCGCGGGGGGCCGCCCGTGCCGTGGGGTAGGGAGGGAATTCGCACCTTGCCACCAATGTGGTCGGGGCGGCCGGGTTCGCCGCAGGGTCGGGTCCTTGTGGGTTGTGAAACCTGGCAGTCGGAGTCGACTCGCGGCAGCGATGGTTCTCGCCGGAGATCACGCAGGTCAAGAGCGCTCTACGCCAGTGTCGTAAAGTGCTATGGCCCGGCGGGAGTTGCTGGCACACTCGGCGGATGCTCAACGTCCTCGGTCTGACCGCCGCCGAACAGGCCCTCTACGAGCTGCTGCTGACCCGCCCTTCGGTCACCGAGGCCGAACTCGGACCGCCGCCGGAATCCGCCGAGGCCGGTGCAGCGCCGGGCACCGCGGTACGGGCCAGGCTGCGCCGGCTGGAGCAACTCGGCCTGGTCGCCCGGCTTCCCGAGGACCCGCCGCGCTACGTCGTCGCCCCGCCGGGCGACGCCCTGGACGAGGTGCTCTTCGCGCGCAACCGCGAACTGCTCACCGCCCGGCGCCGGGTGGCCGAACTCACCGCGCGCGCCGCCCGTCCGCCGACCGTCACCGACCCGCTCGACCTGGTCGAGATCGCCCACGGTCCCGAGGCGGTGATGCAGTGGCACGAGCGGCTCCAGCGCGGCGCCCGCAAGGAGATCAGGGCCTTCGACTCGCCGCCGTACATCAACGACCACCACGGCAACCCGCTGGAGTTCGAGCAGCTCCGGCGCGGCATCCGCTACCGCGCGATCTACGACCGGCGCGGCCTCGGCCTGCCCGGCGGGGTCGCGGTCCTCGACGACTTCACCTCGGCCGGCGAGATCGCCCGGGTCGTCACCGACGTGCCCATCAAGCTCGTGCTGAGCGACGAACCGCTGGCGATGCTGCCGTTGCGCGAGGCGGCCGCCCGCGGGGACTGGCTGATCGTGCACGGCTCGGTGCTCTACGACGGGCTGTCCGCGCTGTTCGAGACCTACTGGGAACGCGCCCTCCCGCTCCGGTTCGCGACCGGCCGCGGCGACGGGCCGCAGGACGGCCCCTCCCCGCTCGACCGGGCCCTGCTGACCCTGCTCACGGCGGGCCACACCGAGGACGCCATCGCCGAACACCTCGGCTGGCACAAGCAGACCGTCCGCCGCCACCTGGCCGACCTGATGCGCCGCCTCGACGCCACCTCGCGCTTCCAGGCCGGCTACCAGGCGGTCCGCCGAGGCTGGTTGCGCCCGGACCACGAGGCTCCCGGGGGCGCCGCCGATGCCGGGCACTGACGACCGCCGCGGGCCCGCCGCCCCCGGGCCGGAGGGCGCCTCGGGGCAGTTGCGCGCCCTCGGTGTCGGGGCGGCCGAGGAGGTGGCGTACGAACTGCTGCTCGTCCACCCCGCCGCCGAACTGGCCGCCTTCTGGGACCGCCCCGAGGATCTGGGCGCGACGCTGGCGGCGCTCGAACGGCAGGGCCTGGCCGCCCGCGAACCGGGGCCCGTCCCGCGCTACCGGCCCGCGCCGCCGGCGATCGCGCTGGGCAGGCTCGTCGCGGAACGCGAGCAGCGGCTGCGCGAGGCCCGCGACCACCTGGCCGAGTTGACCGACCGCTACCACCAGCGCCAGATCGCCGCGCCGGACCCGGAGGTGGTCGTCGAGGTCGTCACCGGCCGCGACGCCGTACTCCAGCGCACGGCCCAGGTCCAGTGGCGGGCCCGCGAGCAGGTCCGCTGCCTGGACGACGCGCCGCGGGCCCGCGGCGCCCTCGCCGACGATCTGCGGCTGCTCGGGCTCGGCGTCGACATCCGGGCGATCTACGGCAGTTCGGCGATGGAACGGGCCGACGCGCTGAGCGAGGTCGAGCGACTGGCCGGTGCCGGGCAGCGCATCCGGGTGCTGCCCGCCGTGCCGATGCGCCTGTACCTGGTGGACGGGCAGGTCGCCGTGGTGCCGCTGCACGGTGCCGGTCCCGCGGCCGGGCACCGCGACGCCGCCGCCGGGTTCGACGCCGTGGTCATCGTGCACCCCTCGGTGCTGCTGGACGCCCTGTCCGGCCTCTTCGAGAGCCTGTGGGACCGGGCCCTGCCGCTGCCGCTCACCTTCGGCGAAACGGCGGAGACGGCGGAGGCCGCGGAGGCCGCCGCGCCGGACACGTCGCCGGATGCGTCGCCGGATGCGGCGGCCTCGGCGGACGGCCGGCTGCTCTCGCTGCTGCTGGCCGGCCTCACGGACAAGGCGAGCGCCCGCCAGCTCGGCGTGAGCCAGCGCACCGTCCAGCGCCGGGTCGCCGCCCTCCTCGACACCCTCGGCGCCCGCACCCGCTTCCAGGCCGGCGCCCGGTTCGCCCTCCACGGCCGCGACCTGGGCACGCCCCCTCCCGCGTCAGGGCCCGGACCGCACCCCGGACCCTGACGCAGGCGCAACGCTAGAACCGGTCAGCAGGAGAGGTTGCCGCCGGGGTCGGTGCCGAGGACGCCGGCAAACTGCTTGTAGAGGTTGATCCGGTCGTTCTGCTCGTCCGGGTTCTTGCCGTTGCACTCGAGATCGCCGTTGATGCTGCGGATCGTCTCGCCGAAGCCCTTGCCGTTGACCATCGCGTCGTGCGCGGTCATGCTGCCGGCTCCGGTCTGGCTGTTCCAGAACCACAGCCCGGTCTCCCAGGAGACGGTGGCGTTCTGCTCCACCTGGGACGGGTTGTCCAGCAGGTCGATGTGCAGGGCGTCGCCGGCCGCCTTGTAGTTGAAGTTCCAGCTCAGCTGGAGCGGGCCGCGCCCGTAGTACGCGCTCTGGCCGGCCGGGCAGCCGTACGGCTGCCCGGCGTCGCAGTAGTGGCTGTAGTTGGCCGTGTTCTGCTCGACGACGTATCGCAGGCCGCCGGTCTCGTGGCTGACGTTGGCCAGGAAGGCGGCCGCCTCGCGCTTGTGCGTCGCGTCGTCACCGGTGGTGGTGAAGCCCGGGTAGGCGCTCGTGGCGTCGACCAGGCCCTGGTAGGTGTAGAAGGAGTTCCGGCTCGGGAACATCTGGTTGAACTGCGCTTCGCTGACCACGAACGACCCGGCGGCGGAGGCGGGTGCCGCCGGCGCGGCGACCGCCAGCCCGCCGGCGATCGCCGCGACACCGAGCACGGCCATCACGCGGCGCCGGGCGCGGAATAGGACACGGGACAAGGACATCTCTGCTCCTTCGATGGTGCGGCTCGAAGCCGCTCGGGGCGGCCGATTCGGATACTCCGCAACCGGAGGGCGAAGCGGCGGCGTCGACCTTTTCGGGTCAGGGGTGAAGCGTCGTGAATTCACGCGGATTCACTCGCCGGATGGCGAACCCGTCCGCGTGTCGACCGGGGTGGGGCCACGTTGCCGCTCCCGACCCGGCGGGCATCCGCCGCCGTCGTCGGCGCGGCCGTAACTCCCTTGGCCTGCACGTTCGTTCCGTCCGCCGCGGCGAGACCGGTGATACGACCCGACGACGGCGATCCCGGCCGACGGAACCTTCTTCTTCGGGCACATGTCTTCCTGCGTCCCGGGAATGCGGTGGACGGAACGCAATGACCTTAGCGTTCAAAACGTTGAAGGCTGGCATATTCGCATCGGTCGGCAATTAGTAGCATTCTGTATTGATCGCATTGACGTTTCATGGTGATCGATTCAGCGGATCCACGAATCCGGGCGGCGCCCGCTCGCGCGGACCGGCGCCCCGCCACCACCGCACGGCACTCGCGTATCGGACCCGGGTATGTGACCCGCGTCCCGGCCCGGTTCCCCGCCCGCGTGCATGGTCGGCGGGCCGCGCCCTGCTCGACGCCGGTGCGGGTGATCGTCCGCTCTACCAGGCGGACATGATGGGGCGTCAGGCGTACAGTGCCGGATATGGAAGCCGAAGGGGGAATCGGCGGCCGGAGCTCCTGGGCGGCGCCGATGTGGGCGGTCCGTATCCGGCGGGGCGATGGGACGATCGCGGGGGCCGGGGTGCTGGTCGACCCGGAATGGGTGCTGACGCACGCGGGGGCCGTCGCCGAAGGAGAGCGCGTCACCGCGGAGTTCGTCGGGGCCGGCGGGGTCTCCCGGCGCGCGGTCGCGGACCAGGTCTGCCCCGTCGAGGCGGGCGGGGTGGCGCTGCTGCGGCTGGACCGGTCAGGCCCGGTGGGCGCCGCGAGTTCGCTACGCCGGCTGTCCGTGCCGCATCGCAGGGTGCGGATGTACGGATTCCCGGCCGCGGACGGCGTCGGGCGGTGGATGGCCGCGAGCACCGAAGCGGCGGGCCCCGAAGCGGCGGCGGACGGCGCCGACGGGCGGGTACGGCTGGCGCTGGCCGGGCCGGGCGCCACGGGCTTCGGCGGCGCCGGGGTCGCCGACGCCGCCACCGGCCAGATCGTCGGAGTGGCGCTGCCCGGAAACGTGAACGGCGATCGCGCGGGCGCGTACCTGAGCCCGGCCGAGACCGTCGTACGCCACCTGCCGCGTGCCGCCGGCTGGACCAAGGGCCGGCCGGCCGTCGACGAGCGGCTGCACGCGGGCTTGCCCGAACCGGGCGTCTTCGACCCGCACTTCGCGCGCCGGCTGGCGGAGTGGTTCCACGGCGACCGCCCGAGGTCCGGCGCGCGTCCACCGGGGGCGCCGCACTCGCCGGGGGCGCCGGGCCCAGCCGGCCCGGCCCGTATCGCGCGGCGCACCGGCGACGGCCGCCAGGTCAAGATCAGCCAGGTCCGGGCCGGCGACTCGGTCCGCGCGGGCACGCTCCGCCGCACCCTCCTGCTCGCCGACCGCGAACTGCGCGGCCCGGCCGCCGGCGACGCGGACACCGACCCGCCGCCCGGCGGCCTCGACCTGGCCCTGAGCGTGACCGGGCGCAGCGTCCTGTGGATCGCCGACCAGGTCGCCGACCGGCTCGGCGTGCTCCCGGAAGGCCCGGAGGACATCGACGACACGGGCGGCCTCGACGCGACCGTCCGGCGCATCCTCGCTTCCGCCGCCACCCTCACCCTCGTCCTGGTCGGGATCGACGAAGCGGCCGACCCCGACGCGTTGCTCGACCTGCTCGCCCGGCTGCGCGTCCACGGCGACCGCATGCTGCTGGTCTTCCGCCGCGACGGGGCGCATGTCGCCCGCGCGCAGAGTCAGTTGGTGATCGAGCCGAGCCAGCAGCGGCAGGCGCGGCTGGTGGGGACGCTGGCCGAGATCACCGGCCCGCTCGCCGACGCGCTGCACGAACGGATGGCCGAGGTACGCGCCGACTGCGACCGGGCGCTGGACGCGCTGGTCAAGGCACACGCGGTGCGGACCACCATGGCGGGCACGGTCGGGGTGGCCGCCGGGCGCGGCGAACACCCGGACCTGGGCCGGTTCGAGCGGGTCGCCGTACGGGCCGAGCGGCACATCAGGGAGGCCGTCGAGCGCCTCGACCCGCTGATCGAGCGGCGCGCGGAGCTGATCGGCCGGCTCGACTCCTACCAGGTGCTCCATCAACAGGCTGTGGACAGTGAGGACTTGGCCGCGGAGGACCGTTACCAGGC
>NZ_JACEGK010000256.1:0-10729 GCF_056859195.1 Streptomyces sp. NH27 | reverse complement strand
GGGTGGGTGGTCGTGGTGGCGGACCGTTCCGGCAGCCGGGGCCGATCGCCCACCGCCGTCGAGCCGTTGAGCGCCGGCCGGTCCGGGCCGCGCATCTCCCGCTCGGCCGCGGCCGCGGCGGCCGCCAGCCGGCGGCGCCTGCGGCGGTAGCGCGGCGGCACCACGGACTCCGCCCACCGCGGCGCGTGCGGCCGGAAGGCCGGCAACAGCAGCACCACCAGGCCGATCGCGCTCAGTGCCACGATCACCAGCACGATCCACAGGCTGGAGGAACTGACCGAGAACGCCACCGCGGAGAAGGCGAACAGCGCCGCCCAGAAGTACATGATCAGCACCGCGCGGCTGTGCGTGTGCCCCAACTCCAGCAGCCGGTGGTGCAGGTGGCCGCGGTCGGCGGCGAACGGCGACTGGCCGCGCCAGGTCCTGCGCACCACCGCGAGCACCAGGTCCGCGGCCGGGATCGCGATCATCGTCAGCGGCAGCAGCAGCGGCATGTAGACCGGCACCATGAAGTGCACGGTCTGCCGGGTGGACCCGGTGAAGTCGGTGATGGCGTCCGGGTCGACCTGCCCGGTGATCGAGATCGCACCGGACGCCAGCACCAGGCCGATCAGCATCGACCCGGAGTCGCCCATGAAGATCCGCGCCGGGTGGATGTTGTGCGGCAGGAAGCCGACGCACATGCCGATCAGGATCGCCGAGAAGAGCGTCGCGGGCGCGGCCTGCTCGATGCCGTAGCCGTACCACATCCGGTACGCGTACATGAAGAACGCGACGGACGCGATGCACACCATGCCGGCCGCGAGACCGTCGAGGCCGTCCACGAAGTTGACCGCGTTGATGGTGATCACCACCAGCGCGACGGTGAGCAGCGTGGACTGCACCGGGGTGAAGATGATCGTGCCGAAGCCCGGCACCGGCAGCCACAGGATGGCCAGCCCCTGGAAGACCATCACGCCGGCGGCGATCATCTGCACGCCGAGCTTGATCAGCGCGTCCACGCCCCACTTGTCGTCCAGCACGCCCAGCAGCCAGATCAGCCCGGCCCCGGAGAGCAGCGCCCGCGGCTCGCTGGAGAGCTTGAAGACCCCGGAGAGATTGCTGAGGTGCGCGGCGACCAGCAGCCCCGCGCACAGCCCGCCGAACATCGCCATGCCGCCCAGTCGCGGGATCGGCTCCTTGTGCACGTCGCGGTCGCGGATCGGGGGCATCGCGCCCGCCGCGATCGCGAACTTCCGCACCGGGCCGGTCAGCAGATAGGTGACGGCGGCGGAGACGCACAGGGTCAGCAGATACTCGCGCACAGGCAGCCTCCGACGTATTCGGGGGTGCGGCGGGCACGCGCACACGTCCGGGGGATCTTCACAGCGTCACACCCTAGTGGGGGCCGGGCCGGGACGGCGAACACCTGTCGAGACTCACAGGCGGCTTCGAGGGTTGCAGATGGCCGGTTGCGGGCATGTAACGGGATCGGGCTGACCCCGGTGGCCGCGAAAACCGCAGGTCGGCGGCGAGCGGGCCCGCGGCCCCCGACACAGGACGAATCGCGAGGCGGCCGGATAGCGACCAAGATCACGTTCCGGCCGCAGCCCGACGGCAGTCGGATCACGGACCGACCCTCGACGGGCGGATCGCGGAGGGGCGTTCGGAGGAGCGGCCGGTGGGGCGTTCTGAGCGGCAGCCGGCCGGCCCGGCAGCGGCGGATCGCGGACCCGCGGATCCCGGAGGGGAGCGCACCGTACGGTCGAGCGGCGGCCGGCTCACGGACGCGCGGCCGGACCCGTGTTCAGACGGTGGCCGGAATCCCGGTGAGCGCGGTCACCACCGGGTCGAGGGCGTCGTGGATCTCCTCGCCGATGCTGCGGAAGTACGAGATCGGGGCGCCGTACGGATCGTGCACCTCGTCGGCGTCCGGGCTGGGTGCCAGCAGCCAGCCGCGCAGCGCGGCCGCGGCGCGGACCAGCGCGCGGGCCCGCTCGGTGACGCTGCCGTCGGGCAGCGTGGCCGGGTCTATGGCCCGCACCAGCCGGGTGAACTCCTTGAGCGTGAAGGTGCGCAGGCCCGCCGCGTGGCCCATCGAGATGACCTGGGCACGGTGGTCGCGGGTGGCGGTGAGCACCAGGTCGGCGTCGATGACGTGGTCGTCGAGCAGCTCGCGACCGGTGAAGTCGGCCGGGTCCGCGCCGTGTTCGGCGAGCACCGCGGCGGCGTGCACCTCCATCGGGGCGCCTTCGTGGCCCCAGGTGCCCGCCGACTCCACGAGGATGGCGTCCGCGCCGGCACCCAGCCGCTGCGCGAGGCCGTGCCGCATCAGCCGCTCGGCCATCGGCGAGCGGCAGACATTGCCGGTGCACACGTGCAGGACGCGCAGCACGTCGAGGGGGGCGTGGGCGGGGTGGCCGCCTCCCCCGATTCCGGTCGGCGCAGTGGTGAACCCCCGTATGGCACGCCCGTCGGGCGTGGTCAACGGCGCTCCTCCAGATCGGGTACCACCTTGCGCAGCTCCTCGACGCTGATCGCGCCGGCCCGCAGCAGCACCGGCACCTTCCCGGTGACGTCGACGATCGAGGACGGCACGGCGGCGGGCGTGGGTCCGGCGTCGAGGTAGATCGCCACGGAGTCGCCGAGCATGCCCTGGGCGGCGTCGCAGTCCTGCGGGGACGGCATGCCGGTGAGGTTGGCGCTGGAGACGGCCATCGGGCCGGTCTCGGTGAGCAGTTCGATGGCCACCGGGTGCAGGGGCATGCGGACCGCCACGGTGCCGCGGGTGTCGCCCAGGTCCCAGCGCAGCGACGGCTGGTGCTTGGTGACGAGGGTCAACGCGCCCGGCCAGAAGGCGTCGACGAGCTCCCACGCGTGCTCGGAGAAGTCGGTGACGATGCCGTGCAGCGTGTTCGGGGAGCCCACCAGGACCGGCGACGGCATGGACCGGCCGCGGCCCTTGGCCTCCAGCAGGTCGCCGACCGCGTCCTTGTCGAAGGCGTCCGCGCCGATGCCGTAGACCGTGTCGGTCGGCAGCACCACGAGTTCGCCGCGCTTGACCGCCGAGGTGGCCTCGCGCAGCCCGGTGACCCGGTCGGTCGCGTCCGCGCAGTCGTATCGCCGTGCCATCTTTGTCTCCCTGCGTAGTGGCCTGACGTCCTGCCCACGGGCAGCGGTCAGGGCTTGGCCGTCATGAGGCTTGATGAAGCCGACCGAGAAGCCGCCTCGCGCCCGGGGCGGAGGAGTCGCCCGAGGCGGAGGAGTCACGAGATGACCTCCGGCAGGAGGCATCAGCAGAGCCCGGGGCATCAGGGCATCGCCTTGCGGGCAGTGGTGAATCGCGGCCGGTTGTTCAGGTCGGGATGGTCGGCCGCGTCCGCCCAGCCGGCGTCCTCCTTGAAGATCCACGGCACCTGGCCGCCCTGGGAGTCGGCGTGCTCGATGACGACGACGCCGCCGGGCCGCAGCAGGCGGTGCGCGGTGCGCTCGATGCCGCGGATGGTGTCGAGGCCGTCCTCGCCGGAGAACAGGGCGAGTTCGGGGTCGTGGTCCCGCGCTTCGGGTGCGACGTACTCCCACTCGGTGAGCGGGATGTAGGGCGGGTTGGAGACCACCAGGTCGACCTGGCCGTTGAGTTCGGGGAAGGCGGCGAGCGCGTCGCCGTGCCGCAGGTCGACCTTGCTGCCGGCGACGTTCTTACGGGCCCACTCCAGCGCCTGCTCGGACAGTTCCACCGCGTGCACCCGGGACCGGGGCACCTCCTGGGCCAGCGCCAGCGCGATCGCGCCGGAGCCGGTGCACAGGTCGACGATCAGCGGTTCGGCGACGTCCATGGCCCGGACCGCGTCTATGGCCCAGCCGACCACCGACTCCGTCTCCGGGCGGGGCACGAACACCCCTGGCCCGACCTGGAGTTCCAGGTAGCGGAAGAAGGCGCGGCCGGTGATGTGCTGGAGCGGTTCGCGGGCCTCGCGGCGGGCGACGGCCTCCCAGTAGCGCGCGTCGAAGTCCGCGTCGGCCACGGTGTGCAGCTCGCCGCGTTTGACCCCGTGCACGTACGCGGCCAGTTCCTCGGCGTCGAAGCGGGGCGAGGGCACGCCCGCGTCGGCGAGTCGCTGCGCGGCCTGGGCCACCTCGGCGAGCAGCAGGTTCACGTCCGCCCCCTTCTCAGCTGCCGTCGCCGGCCGCGGCCAGCTTCGCGGCGGAGTCGGCGTCCACGCATGCCTGGATCATCGCGTCGAGGTCTCCGTCGAGCACCTGGTCCAGGTTGTACGCCTTGAAGCCGACCCGGTGGTCGGAGATGCGGTTCTCCGGGAAGTTGTAGGTCCGGATGCGCTCGGAGCGGTCCACGGTGCGGACCTGGCTGCGGCGGGCGTCGGACGCCTCGCGCTCGGCCTCCTCCTGGGCGGCGGCCAGCAGCCGGGAGCGCAGGATGCGCATCGCCGACTCCTTGTTCTGCAGCTGGCTCTTCTCGTTCTGGCAGGAGACCACCAGGCCGGAGGGCAGGTGGGTGATCCGGACCGCGGAGTCGGTGGTGTTGACGGACTGCCCGCCGGGGCCGGAGGAGCGATAGACGTCGATCCGCAGCTCGTTGGCGTTGATCTCGACCTCGACCTCCTCGGCCTCCGGGGTGACCAGCACGCCGGCGGCGGAGGTGTGGATACGGCCCTGCGACTCGGTGGCCGGCACCCGCTGCACCCGGTGCACGCCGCCTTCGTACTTCAGCCGGGCCCACACGCCCTGGCCCGGCTCGTGGTTCGCCTTGGCCTTGACGGCGACCTGGACGTCCTTGTAGCCGCCGAGGTCGGAGGCGTTGGCGTCGAGGATCTCGGTCTTCCAGCCGACCCGCTCGGCGTACCGCAGATACATTCGCAGCAGGTCGCCGGCGAACAGCGCGGACTCCTCGCCGCCCTCGCCGGCCTTGACCTCCAGGATGACGTCCTTGTCGTCGCTGGGGTCGCGCGGCACCAGCAGCAGCCGCAGCCGGTCGGTCAGCTCCTCGCGGTGCTTCTCCAACTCCTTGACCTCGGCGGCGAACTCCGGGTCGTCGGCGGCCAGTTCGCGGGCGGTCTCGGCGTCGTCGCCGGTCTGCCGCCAGGAGCGGTAGGCGGCGATGATGGGGGTGAGTTCCGCGTACCGCTTGTTGAGCCGGCGGGCGTTGGCCTGGTCGGTGTGGACCGCGGGGTCGGCAAGCTGCTTTTCGAGGTCGGCATGTTCGCCGATCAGTTCCTCGACCGCCTCGAACATCATGGATTCCTGGAGGGGTAGGTGCTGCCTGGGGCCGGGGCGCCGTGGGACGGGCGCCGGCGGCTGGGACGCGGGGCAAGGACGACAAAGCGCCGGTCCGGTCACCCTGGGCTGGGCGACCGGAGGCCGGCGCTGGTCGGGGCGCTACTTCTTGGCGGACCCGGCGTTCTTGCCGAAGCGGGCCTCGAAGCGGGCCACGCGGCCGCCGGTGTCGAGGATCTTCTGCTTGCCCGTGTAGAACGGGTGGCACTCGGAGCACACATCCGCGCGGATCTGGCCGCTGGTCTCGGTGCTGCGGGTGGTGAACGAGGCGCCGCAGGTGCAGGTGACCTGGGTCTCTACGTACTCGGGGTGGATCTCGCGCTTCAAGGGTGCTCCTAGGTTCGGGAGGGCGCCGGGTCGCTCATGCGGGTTTGCCTGGGCGTGAACCGGGGCCAGCGGACCAGTCTGCCAGCACTGGCCGCAGCTACCAAAACCAGGTCCGGGCTCGGATAATTCCCGCGGCGTCCGCGCAGGTCAGCGAGGTGCGGGACGAGGGTGACGCGGCACGCGGGGTGGACGCCTACGGCGACGCCGACCCCGACGGCTTCGGGCCGGCCGGCGCCGTGCTGCCGCCGACCACCTTGCCCGCGTCGAGTCGGTCGGCGACCGAGCCCTTCGTGGCGCCGGCCGGGATCGGCTTGTCGGCGCGCAGCGCGGCCCACACGGTGTCGGCCTGCGCCTGGAGCGGTTCGACCCGGTTGGGGTTCGCGGGGTCGTAGCGCACCGGCAGCGTCACCATGTGCACGTTGCCGGAGTGCAGGTGCTGCACGCTCTCGGCGAGCCCTGTCAGCTTGTTCACCGAGCTGAGGCCGGTGTCGGTGGTGACCGCCTTGGTGGCGGTGTCGGCGACCGAGAACAGCTTCGTCGGGCTGGTGAACAGCCCCAGGCCGCCGATCCGGTCGATCAGCGCCTTGATGAACGCCTGCTGGAGCTGGATACGGCCCAGGTCGCTGCCGTCGGCGACGCCGTGCCGGGTGCGGACCAGGCCGAGCGCCTGGTCGCCGTTGAGGGTGTGGGTGCCGGCCGCCAGGTCGAGGTGGCTCTTGTCGTCGCGGATCGCCTTGGTGGTGGTCAGCGGCACCCCGCCGAGGTCGTTGACGAGGTTCTTGAAGCCGGTGAAGTCGACCTCGATGTAGTGGTCCATCCGCAGCCCGGTGAGCTGCTCGACGGTCTTGACCGCGCAGGCGGGGCCGCCGACCTCGTAGGCGGTGTTGAACATGACCTGCTGGCCGGCCGGCTGCACGGCGCCCTTGGCGCCGGTACAGGCCGGGCGGTCGACGAGGGTGTCGCGCGGGATGCTCACCACGCTCGCCGTGCGGTGGCCCTTGGCCAGGTGGACGATCATCGCGGTGTCGGAGCGCGCGGTGCCGCTGTCGTGGCCGTACGCGCGGTTCGCACCGGAGCGGGAGTCCGAGCCGAGCACCAGGATGTCCATCGAGCCGTTGTCGAGCCGGGCGGGGCGGTGGGTGCCCAGGGCGCCGTCGATGTCGACGCTGTGGATATTGGCGTTGAGCCGGTGGTAGAGGTATCCGGCGCCGGTCGCGCCGAGCAGCACCACTCCGGACGCGGTCCAGGCGACGATGTGCAGGGTGCGCCGGCGGCGTCGGCGGCCCGCTCCGGCCCCGCTGGGGCTGGAGCCGGTCCGCGGCTGCTGCTCGTCGGGCATGGCGGCTCCTCGGCTTCCTGAGCGTCCGGCGTCCCGAAGGTCCGCAGTCCGGACCCGCGGCTTCCCGATGCCGGGATTGTCTGGTGTGTCAGACGTTCCATCGTGCGCCCGGGTGACGGGGTGCCGCCATCCGAGGGGTGGGCCGCGGCCGGGCCGAAAACCGCGACCGCCCGCGTATCCCCAGTTCAGCGGGGATACGCGGGCGGTCTGACCGATTCTGGCGGTTACCGTCAGTCGTTGTTCTGGCCAGGGGCGGTCTTGGCGATCTGCATCAGGAACTCGGCGTTGGACTTGGTCTGCTTCATCTTGTCCAGCAGCAGCTCGATCGCCTGCTGCGAGTCGAGCGCGTGCAGCACCCGGCGCAGCTTCCAGACGATCGCCAACTCCTCGCGGTCCAGGAGGATTTCCTCCTTGCGGGTGCCGGACGGGTCGACGTCCACCGCGGGGAAGATCCGCTTGTCGGCGAGCTTCCGGTCGAGCCTGAGCTCCATGTTGCCGGTGCCCTTGAACTCCTCGAAGATCACCTCGTCCATCCGCGAGCCGGTCTCGACCAGCGCGGTGGCCAGGATGGTCAGCGAGCCGCCGTCCTCGATGTTGCGCGCGGCGCCGAAGAAGCGCTTCGGCGGGTAGAGCGCGGTCGAGTCGACACCACCGGACAGGATGCGGCCGGAGGCGGGCGCGGCCAGGTTGTAGGCGCGGCCCAGCCGGGTGATGGAGTCGAGCAGCACCACCACGTCGTGGCCCAGTTCCACCAGTCGCTTGGCCCGCTCGATGGCGAGTTCGGCGACGGTGGTGTGGTCCTCGGCGGGCCGGTCGAAGGTCGAGGAGATGACCTCGCCCTTCACCGAGCGCTGCATGTCGGTGACCTCTTCGGGCCGCTCGTCCACGAGGACGACCATCAGGTGGCACTCGGGGTTGTTGGTGGTGATCGCGTTGGCGACCGCCTGCATGATCATCGTCTTACCGGTTTTCGGCGGGGCGACGATCAGGCCGCGCTGGCCCTTGCCGATCGGCGAGACCAGGTCGATGATCCGCGTGGTCAGCACGCCCGGGTCGGTCTCCAACCGGAGCCGGTCCTGCGGGTACAGCGGGGTGAGCTTGTTGAACTCCGGGCGGCCACGGCCGGAGTCGGCGCCCATGCCGTTCGCGGAGTCGAGGCGGACCAGCGCGTTGAACTTCTCGCGCCGCTCGCCGTCCTTGGGCTGGCGCACCGCGCCGGTGACGTGGTCGCCCTTGCGCAGGCCGTTCTTACGGACCTGGGCGAGCGAGACGTACACGTCGTTCGGCCCCGGCAGGTAGCCCGAGGTGCGGATGAACGCGTAGTTGTCGAGGATGTCGAGAATGCCCGCGACGGGGATCAGCACATCGTCGTCGGCGACCTGCGGCTCGCCGCCGCCGGCGAACTCCTCCCGGCCGCGGCCACGGCCACGGCGGTCACGGTAGCGGCCACGGCGCCGGCCACGGCCCTCGCCGAACTCGTCGTCGTCCGGCTGACCGCCGCCCTGCCCGCCCTGCGGGTGCTGGCTGCCCTGGTGCTGCTGGGCGCTCTGGCCGCCGCTCTGCTGCTGGCGGTCCCGGCGGTTCTGGCCGCCGCTCTGCTGGTTGTCGCCGCCGTCCTCGCCACGGTTGCGCTGGCGGTCGCGCTGCCGCTCGCGACGGTCGCCACGCTGGCCGCGCTGGCGGTCCTGCCGGTCGTCCCCGGCGCCCTGCTTGGCGTCGCCGCCCTTGCCCTCGCGCCCCTCGGCGCTGTCGGCAGCGGCCTCGGCCGCCCGGTCGGCGCCGCGCTCGGCCTGCGCCCGCTCGCTCGCCGAAGCGGCGGCCTTCGCCTTCTCACCGGCCGGCTGGCCGGGGATCTCGATCTGCTGCTTCGCCTCCTTCGGCGCCTTCGCGGCCGGTGCGGCGGCCGCCGGGGCCTCGGTGGCCTCCGCGGCCTGCTCCAGCCGGGCCCGCGAGGTGGCGCGGCGCTTGGGCTTCTCGGCCGGCGCGCCGGCCGCGGGGGCGGGGGCGGACTTCTCGGCCGCGGCTCCGCCGCCGGCCTGGCGCTCCTTGATCGTCTCGATGAGCTGGCCCTTGCGCATCCGCGCGGTGCCCTTGATGCCGAGACCTGCGGCCACCTGCTGGAGTTCGGCCAGGACCATGCCCTCCAGGCCGGTCCCGGACCGGCGGCGCCGTGCGGCCGTGGCAGCACCGGCGGCAGGCGCGGCGGCTTCGGACGCGGCGACAGTGTTGTCTGCGCGCACGCCCATCAGATCGGTGGTGTCGCTCACGAAGGGTCCTTCCCTGGAGCGGGCGTCGGCCTGTCTGGCTCGGCGACCGGTCGTGCTGACCGGGTCTCGCGTTCCCGCTGCTTCGACCCGGGGCGGTGGTCTGCCTGATGGCGGCAGAAATACATAGATGCTCTCGGCACGGGAGAGAACTCGTACCGAATCCGGAGCGTGCTCGACACTTCCCGGACAGGCTGTCCGGCCGACCCGGACTGGCTGCCTATACGGTGTGGGAGGCTCCCGGAAGAAGTGCGGTCCCACTGCGGGGACACAGCCCATCGCGCCCAAAGGGCGGCGAATGCTGGCTTGAGGTTAACACTACCCGGTCCAACAGATATTCCCCCTCTCTTCGACCGGCAATCGTGTCACTGCCCACCTGTGAGTGGCAGGACACTCGCCCCGGCCGCGTCCAGCGCCAGGCGGTTGGCCGCCCAGCCGTCGCCCGCGAGCCGGGAGACCTTGTCCGCGGCGCCCTCGTCGGTGAGTGCGAGCACGGTCGGCCCGGCACCCGATACGACAGCAGGGACGCCCTGCGCGCGTAGACGGTTCACCAGCGCGATGGATTCAGGCATCGCCGGTGCCCGGTACTCCTGGTGCAACCGGTCCTCGGTGGCGGGCAGCAGCAGCTCGGGACGCCTGGTCAGCGCCTCGACCAGCAGCGCGGCCCGGCCCGCGTTCGCCGCGGCGTCCACATGCGGAACGGTACGGGGCAGCAGCCCGCGAGCGGTCTCGGTCAGCACCGGCACCCCCGGCACGAACACCACCGGAACCAGCGACCCGGCCGGCTCCATCCGGACCGCCCGTGCGGCCCCGCCCTCGGTCCAGGCCACCGTGAAGCCGCCCATCAGACACGCGGCGACGTTGTCGGGGTGACCCTCGATCTCGGTGGCCAACTCCAGCAGGGCGGTGTCGTCCAGCCCCGCCGGGCCGCCTATCGTCACCGCGCGGGCGGCCATGATGCCCGCGCAGATGGCGGCGGACGACGAGCCCAGGCCGCGGCCATGCGGAATGCGGTTCGCGCAGACCACCTCCAGGCCGCGCGGCTGGCCGCCGAGCAGGTCGAAAGCGGTGCGCAGGCTGCGGACCACCAGGTGCTTCTCGTCGCGCGGCAGCGTGTCGGCGCTCTCGCCGGCGATGTCCACGTGCAGGCCGGAGTCGGCGACGCGCACCACCAGGTCGTCGTACAACCCGAGCGCGAGACCGAACGCGTCGAAGCCGGGGCCGAGGTTCGCGCTGGTCGCGGGGACGCGCACTCGTACTGCGGCGGCGCGAAACGCGGGACCTGCCATCTTTCGACGAATCTCCTTGGTGCGTACGCCCTGCGGGCATGGCTCCGTTGCCAGGCGGCGAGGCGGGAAATGGCGATGCGGCGGCATCCGCCGGAACTCGGCGCGATTGCGCCGCTGGGGTAAGCCTATCGAAACAAGGTTCCCCCGCGACATAGGGCGCACGGACCGCGCGTGATGCGTGTCGCCTTCGCGGCGTGCGCCCCTTACGGGGGGTGCTGTTGGGGAGGGTGGTATTTGAG
>NZ_JACEGK010000255.1:0-10822 GCF_056859195.1 Streptomyces sp. NH27 | reverse complement strand
CGTTCGTCGCGTCACGGCCCTCTGCGGTGTCTGCCGGGCCGGGCGCCTACCGGGTGGGGACGCCGGCGAGCACCTCCGCCGCGGCCACGCCGGACGCCGTGGTCGCGCCGTGCGTGAAGACCCGGACCGCGCCGGCCCCGGAGTCGTCCGGCAGCCCCATCTCGACCACGACCGCGTCCGGACGCGCGTCGGTGAGGTCCGTCAGCGCCTTGCCCATCCACTTGTTCCGCGCGGCGTCCCTGACGACGACCACCAGCGGGCGTCCGGCGGCGGGTGCGAGAGCGTGCTCGTCGAGGACGGTGGGATGGTCCACCAGTTGCTGCGGGTGCACCCGGACGAAGGTGGTTCCGGGCAGGCGCTCGCGCAGCGGGACCGCGACGCCCCAGGGGGTCTCCTTGCCTATCGCCAGGTTGGTGGACGGCACCAGCTCCACCACGTGCGGCGCGGCGGGCAGCGGCAACGCCGCGTCCGCGGATCCGCTGACCCGGATGGCGCGCCGGGCGGCGGTGAAACCGATGTCGCCGCTGACCGGATCGACCGGCACGGCGCGGGCCAGCCCGATCGACCAGTCGGCGAACTCCCTTACCCGCCGGGAGGCTTCGGCCAGCCGCGGCTCGGTGAGATCGCCGGAGAGTACGGCACCGGCGAGCGCCTCGGCGAGCAGTTCGAACGTGGCCTCGTCGGCGTGCTCCCCGCCGACGCAGATGGCGTCGGCGCCGGCGACGATCGCCCGTACCGTGGCGCCGTCGATGCCGTACCGGTCGGTGACCGCGCCCATCTCGATCGCGTCGGTGACGATCAGGCCGTCGAAGCCGAGTTCCTTGCGCAGCAGGCCGTCCAGGATGCGGCTGCTGAGGGTGGCCGGGACGTGCGGGTCGTAGGCCGGCACCAGGAGGTGGCCGCTCATCACCGCGCGCACGCCCGCTTCGAGCGCGGCACGGAACGGCGGCAGTGCCTGGGCGGCGATGGTGTCGAGGTCCGCGTCGTAGCTGGGCAGCCCGTGGTGGGAGTCGACGGCGACGTCGCCGTGCCCGGGGAAGTGCTTGGCGCAGGCGGCCACTCCGCCGGACTGGAGGCCCCGGACCCAGGCGGCGGCGTGCCGGGCCACCCGGTCGGGTTCGACGCCGAAGGACCTGACCCCGATGACCGGGTTGTCCGGGTTGGAGTTGACGTCCACGCTGGGCGCGTAGTCGAGGCTCACCCCGGCGGCGTGCAACTCCCGTGCCAGGTCTCGGGATACGGCCTCGGTCAGCGTGATGTCGTCGACGGCGCCGAGCGCGAAGCTGCCGGGTCGGGTGGAGCCGGTGAAGGACTCGATCCGGGTGACGTCGCCCGCCTCCTCGTCGATCGCGATGATCAACGATGGGTTCTCCGCCCTGAGTTGGGCGGTCAACCGGGCAACCTGCTGGGGCGAGGCGATGTTGCGGGAGAAGAGCACGACGGATGACAGACCATCAGCGATGGCCCGCAGCACCCAGTCCGGCGCCTCCGTGCCGACGAAACCCGGCTGGAGGACGGAGAGCGCAAGAGCTCGCAACTCGTTGCTCTGCTTGCTGGTGGACACCAATTTGCTGGCCGACATCAACGGGGCCTTTCGCGTGGGGCCGACGCACTGACCGCATCCGGCGGCGATTGGTACAGACCAACGGATACTGACTCAGGCCGCTCGGGAGTGTCAAGGAGACTGCCGCCTACGGTTGCAACTACTCGTGGTGTGGAGGTGGTTGCGCAAAGCGACGAAAGCGTGAGTCGAGACCCGGACCCGGACCCGGACCCGCGAACGGGATCAGGCGCAGGACCCGGTGACCGCGTGACCGCGTGACCGCCCGAGGATCGCGGTCGGTCAGCCGGCGTTCGGGCGCAGGACCGAGCCGGCGCGTTTGACGGTACGGATCAGGGGCGCGGTCTCGATCGCGCGGATGCCCGGCAGTTGGCCGAGGGTGCCGCTGAGATAGTCGTACAGGTGGCGTTCGTTGCGGCAGACGACGTTGGCCACCAGGTTGCTGCTGCCGGTGACCGCGGCGACGAACGGCGCCTCGGGGTGGCGGGCGACGGCCCGCGCGGTCTCGTCGAGCCGGTCGGGCCGGGCCGAGATCCACAGCAGGGAGTTGCTGGTCATGCCGAGGGCGTGCTCGTCGAGGTCGAGGTCGAAGTAGAGCACCCCGGAGTCGCACAGGCCGGTGATGCGGCGGCGTACCGACGACTCGTGCCAGCCGGTCGCCGCGGCCAGTTGCGCGGTGCTGCTCCGCCCGTCGTGCGCGAGATGGGACAGCAGTTCCTCGTCGTCGGCGTCGAGAGCCGGCACGGTGCCGTCCGGTGCGGGCTCGACCCGCGGGGGCAACCGGTCGAGTTGGGCCTCGGTCAGGGTCGCGGTGAACACCGACCAGGTGGGCGGCGAGAAGGTGCGCAGCAGCGAGTGGGCCGAGATGCGCACCACCCGCCGGCTGTTGGGGATGCCCTCCAGGAACAGCGCGTCGCGCTGCTCGGCGGTGCGCGCCTGGACCACGCAGACGACCTCGGTGCCGCCCGAGGCCAGTTGCACCCATCGGGTGTCCACCCGGCGGGTCAGCGCGGCGGCGATCGCCCCGGCCGCCCCCGGGGTGCACCGCAGCCGGACGAGCCAGTCGGTCCAGCCGACCCGCTCGCCGTTCACCCGGCCCAGGACGCGCAGGCCGGCCGACTCGCGCAGCCGCCGGTAGCGGCGCGCCGCTGTCTGGTCGGAGACGCCGACCAGTTCGGCCAGCGCGCGGAACGCGATCCGCGGCTCCAGCACCAGCGCGTGCATGATCTGCCGGTCGATCGTGTCCAGCGTGACGATTTCCACGGCACCGAGCGTACTGCTGTCGAGATCCGTCGCGATCGGCCGATTTCCTGGTCGGCGCGAAGACGTACGCCGAGCATGTCCTCACCCGGCCGGAAGCCGCTTTCCATGCGGCGTGCCGCCGATGAGAGGACATGTGATGGACAAGAAATGGTGGACGTTGCTGGCCGTGTGCGCCGGTTCGTTCATGCTGCTGCTCGACGTGACGATCGTGGTCGTCGCGCTGCCCGAGATCCAGGGTTCGCTCGGCGCCGGCTTCGCCGAGGTCCAGTGGGTCGTGGACGCCTACGCGCTCACCTTGGCCGCCCTGCTGCTCACCACCGGCTCGCTCGCCGACCGCTACGGGCGCCGCCGGCTCTTCGCGCTCGGACTGGCCGTCTTCACCGTCGGCTCGGTGCTGTGCGGCCTGGCCCAGTCGCCGCTGATGCTGATCGTCTCCCGCTGCGGCCAGGGCGTCGGCGGGGCGATGATGTACGCGACCTCGCTGGCGCTGCTGGCGCACGGCTTTCCCCGCTCCGAACGGGCCGTCGCCTTCAGTGTGTGGGGCGCGGTCACCGGCGCCGCCATCGCACTGGGCCCGATCCTGGGCGGCGCCGTCACCAACGGCCTGAGCTGGCGGTGGATCTTCCTGGTGAACATCCCCGTGGGCGCGTTCGGCCTGGTCGTGACGCTGGGCAAGGTCGAGGAGTCGCGGGCGCCGCGGGTGGCGCGGCCGGACTGGATCGGGTTCGTGCTGCTCACCGGCGGCCTCGTCGGTCTCGTCTACGGGTTGATCCGGGCCAGCGAGAACTCCTGGGGCGACACCGCGGTCGTCGCCTGCCTCACCGCCGGCGCGGTGCTGCTGGTCGCCTTCGTGATCGTGGAAAGTCGCCTCGCGCAGCCGATGTTCGACCTGTCGCTGTTCCGGACGCCCACGTTCGTCGGCGGCTCCATCGCCGCCTTCGCCATGAACGCCTCGCTGTTCGCGGTATTCCTCTACCTGGTGATCTACCTCCAGGACGTGCTCGGTTACAGCTCGCTCGGCGCGGGGGTGCGGCTGTTGATCATCACCGGCGCGCTGCTGGTCGCCGCCGCGGCCGCCGGACGGCTCAGCGAACGCATCCCGATCCGGCTGCTGATCGGACCCGGTCTCGCGCTGGTCGGCATCGGCCTGTTCCTGATGGCGGGCCTGCACGGCGACAGTTCCTGGACCCACCTCATTCCCGGCTTCGTCGTCGCCGGCGTGGGCGCCGGACTCGTCAACCCGCCGCTGGCCGCGACCGCCATCGGCGTGGTCACCCCCGACCGTTCCGGCATGGCCTCCGGGGTGAACTCGACCTTCCGACAGGTCGGCATCGCCACCAGCGTCGCCGTGCTCGCGTCCGTACTGTCGTCGTCGCTGCACCGGAACCTCGACCACCGGCTCGCCGCAGTGCCCGGCCTGCGCGGGCACGGTGGTCGGATCGCCGCGAGCGTCCGGCAGGGCGACACCGGCAAGGTGATCGCGGGCGCGCGTCCCCAGCAGCGGGGGGTGCTGGCCGCGGCGATCCGGGACGGCTTCGCCGCCGGCCTCGACGACCTGCTGGTCATCACCGGGGTCGTGGCGTGCGTCGGCGCGGTCTGCGCGCTCGTGCTGATCAGGAGCCGGGACATCATCAGCTCCGGGACGGGCGAGCAACTGGAACGCCCGCAGGCCGCGAACGGCCTTCAGACCGCGGCGCGTTGAGCGGCCGCACCGGCGCGAAGGGCGCCGACCGATATGGCCGGTACGACCGCTACGACCAGTACGGCGCCCGTTCGGATCGGCGCGCGTTCGGATCGGCGCCCGGCCGCTCGGCGCCGCGCGAGCCACCCGCCGCTTCATCACCGTCATACGCGGAGGAGACCCCATGACAAGGGCGACAGCCGTCAACCCGCTCACCACCGGGACCGCAGCCGGGCACTGGGTCAACGACACCCGGGCCGGAACCGTCCGCTTCGCGCACGGACTCGTGGGCGGACTGCTCACCGTCAGGGGCGGCTTCACTGTGACCGGCGACGTCACCGTGGCGCCCGACGGGGCGGTCACCGGCGCGATGCGGATCGATACGGCCTCGATCGACACGAAGAACAAGAAGCGCGACCTCCACCTGAGATCTGCCGACTTCCTCGACGTCGACAGGTACCCGGAGATTCTGGTCGTGATCAACTCGGCGACCGTGTCCGGTGACGACGTGGAACTGCGGGCCGACATACGCGTCAAGGGCATCCGGGAGCCGCAGCGACTGCACGCCCGGATTGCCGAGGCGACCGGGGACAAGGCGGTGGTCGCCATCGAGACGGTGATCGACCGGCACCGCTTCGGCATCACCTGGAACCGGTGGGGGATGGTCCGGGGCCTCACCACGATCACCGTCGACGCGATCCTCACCCGCGCCGCCTGATCACGCCGCCCGATCACGCCGCCCGATCGCACCGCCGGCTTGCGCCCGCCGATGTCGCGTCGCAGCGCCCGGGCCGAACCCGTGCTCGCGTATGGTCGGCCTGGGCGGTCGCGGCGCGGCGGCGGTGACGCGGTACGGCCGCGTGCGGTGTGCCGCGGACCGGTGGACCGTGGACCGTAGCCCGTGAGTTCGTGGGCGACGGGCGGTCGAGAGGCGAGAGGGGGCGAGCGCGGTGCAGGGTGCGGGGCGACGGGTGCCGCTGCCGTTGGCCGAGGACGGCGAGCGCTGGCGGAGCGTGTTCGCCGAGCGCACCGTCCTCGCCGTCGCGCACAACGTCACCTCGGCGACCCGCCTGCTCGACCTGCTCGCGCTCTTCGACGGCGACCGCCGGGTCGAGACCGTCTTCACCTGCACCGGTTCCTCGGCCCTGGACAACGGAACGCTCGAACTGCTCCAGGCCCGCGGCGCGCTCCTTCTGGCCTGGGCCGACGCGAAACAACGGAAGTTCGACCTCGCCATCGCCACCAGCCGCGGCGGCGACCTGTACAACCTGCACGCGCCCCTGATCGGCACGCCGCACGGGGCCGGCTACAACAAGCTGCTCGGCGGGAGCCGGGAGGCGTTCGGGCTCACCGAGGAATGGCTGATGCACGACGGCCGCGTGGTGCCGTCCGCCATCGTCCTGTCGCACGAGGAGCAACTCGCCCGGCTCGCCGTGAGCTGCCCCGACGCCGTGCCCCTGAGCCGGGTGGCCGGCGACCCGTGCTTCGACGAGCTGGCGGCGAGCGCTCCGTTCCGGCCCGACTACCGCCATGCGCTGGGCCTTCGCCGCGGCCAGAAGCTCGTCGTGGTCTCGTCCACATGGGGCAAGGACTCGGTGCTGGACGCCGCCGGTCCCGAACGCGACGCCCTGCGGCGCGCGCTCGCGGAGCTGCCGGCCGACGAGTACCGCGTACTCGCCGCCGTCCACCCGAACGCGTACTACGGGCACGGCGCGTGGCAACTGCACACCTGGCTGGCCCCGTTGCTCGCCTGCGGGCTGATGCTGCCGCGCCCTGACACGCAGGATTGGAAGGCCGCGCTGCTCGCGGCGGACGCGCTGTGCGGGGACGGCGGATCGGTGACGCAGTACGGGGTGTCGCTCAAGGTCCCCACCGTCCTCGGCTCCTTCGCGGCGCAGAAGGCGGCGCCCGGCTCGCCGATGGCGCTTCTCGCGCAGGCGGTGCCCCGCCTCTCCCCGCACCGCCCGTTCCTGCCCCAACTCCAGGACGCCGCCCGCCGGCAGGCCGCCGACCCCGAACTGCGGGACCTGCGCACCCTGGTCACCTCCCGTCCGGGGCAGGCCGCCGCGCTGCTGCGCGCGCTGTTCTACGAGCGGCTCGGGCTGCCCGAACCCGCCACGCCCGCCGCCGCCCGCGCCGTGCCCGTGCCGGCGGGCGAACCCACGGTCGGACAGTCCGCGGCGCGGGGCTCTCCGGTCGTGGCGCCCATGTACGTGACGGTCGGCCAGGACGGCGAACCGGTCACCGTGCGCCGCTACCACGCCGCGCTCCAACGACCCAGCCAGGAAAGCCACTTGGCGGGCGCCCACCTCGTCGCCGACATCGACGACCCCGACGTGCAGTGGCCCCGCTCCGCGGACGTCCTGCTGGTGCCCTCACGCCCTCGCGGCGGCCTTGTGCCCGCGGAGCGCGAGGCCGCCGGCGCCGAGGCGGCCGCGCGGTATCCCGGGTGCTCGCTGATCGCCGCGGAGGAACGGGACGACGGGTGCGTGGCATTGCTGCCGGGCAGCGGCGCGCGGGTGCGTGCGAAGTGGTCGGGGCCGCGCCCGTGGTGGGTGTCCGCGGCCCTCGCGGCCTCCGTCGTCTACGACCGGCTGCTGTGCGGCCCGCGTCCGCCGGCGGGCGCGGGCGTCGGCTGCCCGCCCCTGCGGCTACGGGTCACCATCGGCGCCGACGCCGAGCCCGCGCTACTGGTCGTCACCGCGCTCTGACCCACCCGGGCCCTCGGGCGCTTCGTCCGGCCCCGCCTCCCGGCCCGCGTCCGGGCCCGGGTGCTCCGTCAGCCGCCGCTCCGCCTCCTCCACGCGGGCGCTGTTGGCCGCGCGGAACAGCGCAGTCGCGTCCCTCCAGTCCGCGCGGGCACGCCGCACCTCGCCGCGTGCGTGCAGCAGGTCGCCCCGGGCGAGCAGCACCCCGGCGCGCTGGTAGCCGTGGCGCGGCCGGCCCAGTCCCGCCACGGCCTCGTCGAACGCGGCGAGTGCCTCGTCCGTCCGCTCTGCCGCCAGCAGCACCTCGGCCGAACGGGCGCTCGCCTTGGCCGCGTTGAACGTGTCCGGCGTCGCCAGCGCCAGGAACCGCGCACGCGCCTCAGCCAGTACGGCGGCGGCGTCGGCGTACCGCGCGAGCTTCCGCAGCACCGGTCCGCGGTGCAGGGCGAGCAGCGCGCGGCCGCGCGGGTGGTCGACGCCGTCCAGCGCGGCCAGTGCCTCGTCGAAGCACGCGAGCGCCTGCTCGGGCCGGCCGAGCCCGTCTTCCAGCTTGCCCAGGCCCTCCAGCACGCTGGACCAGGTGCGCCGCCACACCTCGGCGTCCCGCTCCGACGTCTCCGGGCGGGCGAGCGCCGGGCGGACGAGTTCGAGGGCCTGCTCGAACTGCCCGCGGGCCGCGTCCAGATCGCCCGGGCCGGACCGATCGAGCAGGGCGAACCCGAGGCCGTACTGCATGCGGGCGAGCGCCAGGAGGTCCCCGCGTTCGAGCCCCTCCAGGGCGGCCTTGCGCGCCAGGTCGTACACCTCGACCCAGTCGGCGTGGAACCCGCAGCGCAGGTAGAACGTCCACAGGCCCTGGGCCAGGCGCCACGTCGCCTCGTAGGACCACGGGTCGTGCGCTCCGGCGTCGTAGGCGGCGCGCACCGCGGCCTTGAGGATGTGCCGGCGGCGGACCAACTCCTCGACCAGGACGTCCTGGGCGTCCGCGGCGAGCAGCGTGTACCCGGCGTACGCGCCCGCCGGATCGTGCCGGTGCCGCGGCGACAGGCCGGCGTCGGAACGCTCCGCGAGGTCCATGTAGTGGTGGACCCAGCGCCGCCGGGCCGCCTCGCGCTCCTGCGCCGAAAGGTCGGCCCGGGCGCACCCGGCCGCGTGCGTGTGCACAAGTCCGCTGATCACGCGGTACATCCCGCCGTCGATCCGCTCGATCAGGCTGGAGTCCAGCAGCGTCCGGATCGCCTTGGCGCGGGTGCGGCCGCCGGGGCCGGGAACCATCGCCGCCACCACGTCCTCGTCGAACTCCGCGGTCGGGTGCAATCCCAGGTAGCGGTAGACCTCGGCGGCTTCGGGGGACCGCCGGCACAACTCGCGGTAGCCGGCGTCGAAGATCTCCGCTCCGCTGCGTTCGTCCACGTCGAAGGCTCCCAGTCTGATCTCGGGACGGCGGTCGGACAGCGCGGTGGCGAACTCGCCGATGCCGTACGGCTGGTCGAAGAGCATCTGCGCGCCGGCGATCCGCACCAGCAGGGGGTTGCCCTCGCAGACACTCACCGCCTTGTCGATCTCCGCCTCGTGCGACACCGCGTACGGTGCGAGGCGGCCTGAGCTGATCAGCAGCCTCCTGCTGTACTCGGGCAGCAGCGGCCCGACCTTGAACGCCTTCGCGTGCACGTCGGAGACGAGGCTGCGCATCAGCTCCCCGCTGGTGACCACCACCACGCCCTGCGACGAGGCGGGCAGGAAGTGCTTGGCCAGGGAGGCCAGCGCCACGTCCTCCAGCAGCACGAACACCGGCCCATCGGCGGTGACCTGATGGAACGTGGCCATCTTCCCCGCGAGATCCGACGGCACCTCCTGGACCGGCACGTGCAGCAGCCGGAACCACTCGTCGAAGACCGCCGCCGGATCGGGCAGCGCCCCGTCCTTGTCCCTGGCCAGCACCGTGGACAGTTCGGGACCGGCGCCGAAGGTGTCGCGGTGCCTGAGCAGCCACTGCCGCACGAGCGTCGTCAGGCCGATGCCGCGCGGGCCGTACACGAACAGCACCGTCGGTCCCGGAGCGCCGCGTCCCGTCTCCCAGGCGGCGTCCATCTCCCGCAGCTCTTCCTCGTGGTTCTCGAAGTCGTCCACGGCGGAGACCGCGATACGGGCGAGCGGCTTCGACTGCGCGGCGGTCGCGGTCGCGAGCAACTCCCGCATCTCGGCGGCCAGGGACGACTGTCCGGAGGCGAGGGTGCCGAGTGTCGAGCGCAGCAGATCCTCGATGCGCCCCAGCGCTTCGTCACCTCCGCCCGCCACGGTGGCCGCGCGCGCGTCCTCCAACTCGCCGAGCACCTGCTCGTCCTGGCCGCCGCCCCGCAGCCGGAGCAGTGCCGCGAGCCGCGGTTTCACCGCCGACCAGGCGTCGCTCAGGACCTCCCCGGCCAGAGTCGACAGCAATGACGTGATCTCCGGTTCCAACACGCCCAGCCCCCTTGGTTCGCCCAGCCGTGACCGACTGCCCGTACACCGTCACCGTACGGTGTCGGCGCGGCCGACCTCCAGAAGGCCGAAGCCCGTGCCGCACCCGGCGCTGCACTCGCCGCCGCACTCTGCCTCGCGCTCGGCGTCACGCAGGTCCACCGAGTGACTCGCGGCGCGCGCAGGGCAGTTCGGACCGGCGACACCGGGCGATGCGCGCCGGGCCCGCTCCTTCGGGAGCCGTCCGTCCGTGCACGGGCCGCCCGCAGCCCATGACATGGGCCCCGCACGGCACGGCACGGCACCGCACCGCACCGGCCCGCACCGGCCCGCGTCGCGGGCTGCCGGGCTTACCCGCGGCTGCTACCGGCCGCGCCCCGCGACCGCCCAGGACGCGGCGGCTATGCCACCGGCCACGGCGAACACGGCCGGCCAGGCGCCGACCTTCTTCGCCAGCGGGTGCGCACCCGCGAACGCCGCTACGTAAGCCCCCGTGAGGGCCGCCGCCGGCACGGCGCCGGTGCTCCGCCGCCACTCGCGCGCCGCCACCACACCGGCCGCCGCCAGCGCCACACCGCCCAACTCGCGCCGCTTGGTCCACCGGGCGACCCCATAGCCCCCGATCAGTCCGGTTGCCGCCACGGCACCCGCGTTCACCCCGGCCATCACGTCCTCCTTCACCCCGCTCGTCAGTCCCGCGACCGCGCCGCGGGCCCGCTGATCTTCGACTCCCTGAGATTAACCCGCGGCCGTTCCCGCCCGCCGAAGGGCCTGTGGATAACTCCGAGTTCCCCAATGTCCCCGGCGACTTCGCAGCTCGCGGGTTCCGCGGCGGAGCCCGGCATCGACGGTCCGGCCCGAGGCGGCGGAGCAGAGGGCCGGACGCCCGCCGGGTCGTATGGCTCAACACATCCATGGCTCAACGCATCCATTCCGATACGCACCGTGTCCACAACTGCCCGCCGCACCGCACCGACCGGAATGGATTTGGCGCCAGAGCATTCACCCCGTAAAGTGGTGTTCACCGACGCGGGGTGGAGCAGCTCGGTAGCTCGCTGGGCTCATAACCCAGAGGTCGCAGGTTCAAATCCTGTCCCCGCTACGAATCGAAGGGCCCGGCACTCAGTGCCGGGCCCTTCGTGCGTCGCG
>NZ_JACEGK010000254.1:0-10872 GCF_056859195.1 Streptomyces sp. NH27 | reverse complement strand
GAGCCTGCTGTGCGCGGGCGTCCTGCTGATCGTCGGCACCGGCTACTGGGCGTACCACCACTACACCGGCCGGGTGCAGCGCATCCCCAACGCCTTCCCCACCGATGTGCCGAAGTCCGCGTTGCCGCAGCCGTCCAAGGGTGGCAGCCAGACCTTCCTGCTGGTCGGGCTGGACGCGCGGTCGGACCTGCCCACCACCGGCAAGGGCGCCAAGGCCCCCGAGTGGAAGTCCGGCGCCCAGCGCAGCGACACGATGATGCTGGTGCACATACCCGCGAACCACAAGAACGCCTACGTCGTCTCGCTGCCCCGCGACTCCTGGGTGAGCATCCCCGGCCACGGCAACGCCAAGCTGAACGCCGCCTTCTCCTGGGGCGGGCCACCGCTGCTGATCGACACGGTGCAGCGCATGACGAAGGTGAAGATCGACCACCTGATGGTGATCGACTGGAGCGGCTTCAAGAAGCTCACCGACGCGGTCGGCGGGGTGGACATCACCGTCGACAAGACCGTCTCGCGCCGCAACGGCCCCGGCGGGGTGTGGACCGCCGGCACCCACCACATGGACGGCGCCGAGGCACTGGACTACGTCCGCGAGCGCTACGGCCTGCCGCGCGGCGACCTCGACCGCACCCACCGCCAGCAGAACTTCCTGCGCGCCGTGCTCGCCAAGATGCTCTCCACCGGCACCTTCAGCAACCCGCTCAAGCTCAAGCGCACGCTCGACCAGGTCACCTCGGTGGTCAGCTTCGACGACAAGCTCTCCAACGGCGACCTGCGCAACCTGGTGTGGAACATGCACGGGGTGCGGTCGAAGGACATGTCGTTCATGAACACGCCCGTCGCGGGCTTCGACACCATCGACAAGCAGTCGGTGGTGCTGCTCGACGCCAACGCCTCCGCCGAGCTGTGGGAGGCGATGCGCAACGACTCCATGGCGAACTACATGGCGACCACCGACGGCGTCGACACGCTCGGCAAGAACGTGTCCTGATCCGTGTCCCGATCCGTGTCCTGGTCCGCGTTCCGATCCGCCCGGCCCGGGGTGTCGCCAACGTCACGCGAGGGCAAAGATCACATGCGCGGGCCCGTTGGCACCCGCCCTCCCGCGACCGTAGGGTTACGGGGGTTACTCAACGGTAGCGAACACTCGGGAGTGATACTTCATGGCCGCAGCCGCCGACTTCGACCTGTTCCGGACCTCGGAGGAGCACGAGATGCTCCGCGATGCCGTCCGGTCGCTCGCCGAGGCCAAGATCGCGCCGTTCGCCGCCGAGGTCGACGAGCAGGCCCGTTTCCCCCAGGAGGCGCGTGACGCGCTGGAGGCCAATGACCTGCACGCCATCCATGTCCCGGAGGCGTACGACGGCTCGGGGGCCGACGCGCTGTCCACGGTGATCGTGATCGAGGAGGTGGCCCGGGTCTGCGCGTCCTCCTCCCTCATCCCGGCGGTCAACAAGCTCGGCTCGATGCCGGTGCAACTGTCCGGCTCGGAGGAACTCAAAGCGAAGTACCTGGGCGCGCTGGCCCGCAAGGAGGGCATGTTCTCCTACGCGCTGTCGGAGCCGGAGGCGGGTTCGGACGCGGCGGGCATGAAGACCCGCGCGGTGCGCGACGGCGACTCGTACGTCCTCAACGGCGTCAAGCGCTGGATCACCAACGCGGGCGTCTCGGAGTTCTACACGGTGATGGCCGTGACCGACCCCGACAAGCGCTCGAAGGGCATCTCGGCGTTCGTGGTCGAAAAGGACGACGAGGGCGTCTCCTTCGGCGCCCCCGAGAAGAAACTCGGCATCAAGGGCTCCCCGACCCGCGAGGTCTACTTCGACAACGTCCGCATCCCCGAGGACCGGATGATCGGCGCGGAGGGCACCGGCTTCGCCACCGCGATGAAGACCCTGGACCACACCCGCGTCACCATCGCCGCCCAGGCACTCGGCATCGCCCAGGGCGCCCTGGACTACGCCAAGGGATACGTCCAGGAACGCAAGCAGTTCGGCAAGGCCATCGCCGAGTTCCAGGGCATCCAGTTCATGCTCGCCGACATGGCCATGAAACTGGAGGCCGCCCGCCAGATCACCTACGCCGCCGCCGCGAAGTCCGAACGCTCCGACCCGGACCTGACCTTCTTCGGCGCCGCCGCCAAGTGCTATGCCTCCGACGCCGCGATGGAGATCACCACCGACGCGGTCCAACTCCTCGGCGGTTACGGCTACACCCGCGACTACCCCGTCGAACGCATGATGCGCGACGCCAAGATCACCCAGATCTACGAAGGCACCAACCAGGTCCAACGGATCGTCATGGCCCGCCAGATCCTCAAGGGCTGAACCTGCAAGGGACTTGGGGGATCTCCTCGGAAGCGGGGATCGCTTCGGAAACGGGGATCGCCCCGATTGCGGTGAGCACTTCGGCCGCGGGCCAGGTCGTCGACGCCGGGCCCGCGGTGACTTCGGCGGGTGGCCTCAGCGGCTGAGTCGCCGCTGGAGCCCGGTGATTGCGGCGTGATGTCGAAAACGGCGTCGGGCACGGGCAGTTCGCGGTCGCGCCAGTGCGGGTACGCGGCGTAGGCGACGCCGTCCTCGGTCACGATGCCGGGCTCCTTCCCGACGCCTCGAAGCTCACCACCTCCAGCGCCTGGTCGAACAGCCCCTGGCCGAGCAGGTGGTAGCGCAGCCGGAGCGCGGCCGGCAGTTTGCGCAAGCAGCCCGTCGCCGCCCCAGGAGCGGACGATCTCCGCGGCCAGCGAGAGCACCTGCTCCTGCCGGGCGCTTGGCAGGCCGAGGATGCGCGGACGACCGCAGGTCGATGCCGAACTGGCGGTGCAGCAGGTGGTCCCGGCGCGGTTCGGCTACGTCTCAACTCTGTAATAAACGTGCACGAGGTCGCGACCGTTTGCGGGAATTTTGGGTGGTTGGAAAGGTTTAGTGGGCGGTTTGCGATCAATTGACAAGCTGCCGCGGACACTTGTAGAGCTGTGTGGGCCATCAGCGGAGACGGGGGGCGATTCGTCACTCGCTGGATGGCCATCCGCGCTTCTGCTCCGAATCTGTGAAGGGCAAACGTGTCCATATCCCGCCGCACCTCTCTTACGGTGCGTTCCGTAGGCGTTGCCTCCGCCGCAGCCGCTCTCGCGCTGGGCGTCGCAGGCACCGCGTCAGCTTGTAACATCGGCGACTTCTCGCTCACCGATTCCGTCACCTGCGACCAGCCGAGCGGCAACGGTGTCATCACCGTTCACGACACCGACGGCTCCCGCCCGGTGACGATCACGGTCAAGGACGACAGCGGCAAGCAGGTCGCCCAGCAGTCGTACACCGACCGCAGTGGTGACTTCACCATCTCGGTGCCGTGGGCCGCCGGTACGCACTACCAGGTGCTCGCGTCCGTCGCGAAGCACTTCGACAACCAGGCCGTGGGCAAGGGTGTCACCCTGCCGAGCACCGACTGCGGTGTCACCACCCCGCCCACCACCCCGCCGGCTTCGCCGTCGGCCCCGGAGACCAGTGCTCCGTCGACGACGCCCACCACCGAGGCGCCGTCCGCCAGCCCGACCGCCGCGCCGAGCACGTCCGCCGCTGCCGTGGCCGACACCAGCTCCCCGTCGCCGAGCGGCAACCTCGCCGAGACCGGTGGCGGCAGCAACACCGGGATGATCGCGGGCATCGCGGGCGCCCTGGTGGTCGTCGGCGGTGGCGCCGTCTTCGGTCTGCGCCGTCGCGCCGCTTCCGCGCGCCACTGACCCTCGGGCTCGTCACGGGTTCGTCTCAACGACGCTCCCCGCATGTCCCCGGCAGGTTCGAGGACGGTACGCTGCGACGCCGCCGCCGGTTCGCCGGTGGCGGCGTCGTCGCATGTCAGCACGTCGAAACGATGGGGGCACGTCCATGGCCATTCGCAAGTCCACCATGCAGGAGCAGGTGGCGCAGGCCATCGCGGAGATCAATCCGGGTGACCGGCCGATCGCCACGATCCACGTCCAGACCGGCCCGAGCCCGTACCTGATCGCGGCCCTCGGGGCCACGGCCACGCTGTTCGTGAAGTACTACTTCGTCACGGTCACCGAGCAGGCCGTGGTCTTCCACAAGGCGAGCCGGATGAGCGCCCGGCCCAAGGAACTGGTGGCGGCGATACCGCGGCAGGAGGCCGCCCGCCTCATAAGCGACGTCCACCGCAACACGATGTGGAGTTCGCTGAGGTTCCTGCTCCCCGGCCAGCAGAAGCCGACCCGGCTGAACGTCGCGCGCTACTGGCGCAACGAGTTCGACCAGTGGGTGCCGGCGGCGACCGGGATGCCGATCGCCCAGTGAACGGCAAGCGGCCCCGGCCCCCGCATCGCGGGTGCCGGGGCCACTGTGCGCGAAGCCGGATGGACGCCGGTCAGCCGGCGTCGACCTTCTGGTCCTGTTGCAACTCGCTGAAGAGCTTGTCCGCCTTCGTCTTGTCCCAGAGCACGGAGTCGCCGTCCCCGGTCGCGTAGTTGGCGTTGGCTATCGGCACCGTCAGCTGGTTGCCGTCGCCGCCGCTGACGCCCTTCATGGCGAAGAACATGTGCGCCAGGTCCAGCAGGCTCATGTTCTTGTCCACCACCAGGGTGTCCAGGCCGGAGCCGATCACCGGGTAGAGCTTGAACGGGTTGAGGATGGTGGACGGCGACGCCGCCTGGTGCGCCAGCGTGGCGAGGAACTGCTGCTGGTGCTTCATCCGGCCCAGGTCCTGGCTCGCCTCCTGGTGCCGCTCGCGGACGTAGGCGAGGGACTCCTTGCCGTTGACCTTCTGGCAGCCCTTCTTGAGGTCCGCGCCCGACGCCTTGTCCTTCAGCGGTGCGTCCAGACACAACTGCACCCCACCGAGAGCGTTGACCAGGTTCACGAAGCCGGAGAAGCCGATCTCCGCGTAGTGGTCGATGTGGATGCCCGTGTCGTGCTCGACGGTACGGGCCAGCAACTCGGGGCCGCCGTCCGCGTACGCCTTGTTGAGCTTGTGCGTGGAGGCCGGGTACTGCTTCTTGGTCTCCTTGCCGTAGAACGACGGGATCGTCACGTAGGAGTCGCGCGGCAGGCTCAGCATGGTGGTGCCGTTGCTGCCGGTGTGCAGGATCATCATCGAGTCGGTGCGCTGGCCGGTGTCGGAGCCGGTGTGCAACTCCTTCTCCTGGGCCTTGGACAGACCCTCGCGGCTGTCGGAGCCCACGATCAGGTAGTTGGTGCCCTTGCCCTTGGCGGGCGCGCCCGGCTCCTTGTTGATGGCGCTCAGGTCCACCTGGCGGCGCACCTTGGAGTCGGCCCAGAAGTACGTGGAGACCGACACCACGAGCAGCACCACGACCAGACCGAGTGCGGTGTAGCCGAGCTTCTTGCGGGTGCTCCAGCGCGGTCCGCGCGGCCCGCGCCCGCCCGGCCCGCCGGTGCTCGGCGGCCCGTAGCCGTCACCGGAGCCGGCGCCCGGCTGCGGGCCCGGCTGCGGTCGCCGAGCCTGCTGCGGCGGGACCCCGCCGTGGGCGGCGGCGGCACGGCGCGGCGACAGTTCTGGGGGCAGCGGAGGCTCGGCAACCCTGCGCCGCTCGGCGTCATCGCTCCAACCGTTCATGCCCGCCAGTGTGCCCGGACCCGGCGCGGGACCCGCAATCACCGGCGGTTCTGTAGCAGATCCGATGCATTCGGCCACCGACCGCAGCACGTCCGGGACAGCCGCATCAGGACCGCGACAGACTTCACGACCGACATACAGTTGATTTCGTGATCAACTCATCCCCCGTCCCGGAGCCGCTGCCCACCCCGCCGGTCCAAGTACTCCCGGGCAAGCCCACCGCCGCTTCCCGCATCACGCTCTCGCACATCATGAGCGCCCATGACACGAACCTGCTGGGCACCGTGCACGGCGGCGTGGTGATGAAGCTGGTGGACGACGCGGCGGGCGCCGTCGCGGGCCGCCACTCCGAGGGCCCGGCGGTGACCGGCGCGATGGACGAGATGGCCTTCCTCGAACCGGTCAGGGTCGGCGACCTGCTCCAGGTCAAGGCCCAGGTGAACTGGACCGGGAAGACCTCCATGGAGGTCGGGGTGCGGGTGGTCGCCGAGCGGTGGAACCAGGCCGGCCCCGGCGAGCAGGTCGCGAGCGCCTACCTGGTCTTCGTGGCCGTCGACGCCGAGGGAACGCCGCGGCGGGTGCCGCCGGTGCTCCCCGAGACCGACCGGGACCGGCGCCGCTGGCAGGAGGCCCAGATCCGCCGTACCCACCGGCTGGCCCGCCGTCGCGCGATCCTTGAGCTGCGCAGGGAGCGGGTCGCGGAGGGCCTGGACGGGTAGCCGGGCGGGCGGCGGCCGGGCAGGCGGCTCGGCAGCCGCAACCACGCTCAGCAGCCCACCACGCTCAGCAGCCCACCGCGTCGCCGGTCTGCGCGGTGCCTGCCGGCTGCGGCGCCGTGGCGGCCCGCGCGGTCACCGGCTGCACCTCGCGGCCTTTGAAGTCCATACCGAGGGTGACCTGCATCACCGGTCCCTGTCCCTTCGCCCGGACCAGTTGCGCGCCGGGCAGCGCGGCGGCCAGCGACTTCGCCGAGCGGTCCCACCGGGGGTCGTAGCGGATGGTGGTGTGCCGGGCGTGCCGGTCGGCGGTGGCCGGCAGCCCCGGGGTGGCGAAACCGGTCGCGTGCAGGGCCTTCTGCGCGGTGCCGGCCAGGCCGTTCACACCGGTGGCGTTCGCGACCTGGACGCTGATCCCGCTGGGGGCGACATCGACCTTGACCGCCTTGGGGGAGGGGGAGCCCGGCTTAGAGGCGGAAGAGCCGGAAGAGCCGGAAGAGCCGGAAGGCGCGGAAGACGCGGACGACCTCGACGAGCCCGATGCGGCGTGGTGTGCGGCCAGCGGCTGATCGGCCCGGATCGCCGCCCACAGCTTGCCGGCCTTGTCGGTGTCCCACTTCACCGTGGAACCGACCCGGGGCACGTTGTAGTTCAGGTTGCTCAGCGGCACCGACTCGAACTCCGAGGAGTCGGACGTGAAGCCCTTCATACTGCGGGCCAGCGAGATCAGGTCGGTCGGTTGTAGCCCCTCGTCGGCGCGGACCGAGCCCAGTACCGTGCTCGCCACCTTCTCCAGCTTCATCGGGTTCGTCAGGGTGCCGCTCGCGGTGATCTTGTGGATCACCTGGGCCACGAACTGCTGCTGGCGCCGCATCCGCCCGAGGTCGGAGTCGGCGTCGATGTGCCGGGAGCGTACGTACTGCAGCGCCTCTCCGCCGTTGAGCGTCGTGGTGCCGACCGGCAGGTCCAGCCCGCTGTAGGAGTCCTTCAGCGGGCGGGTGGTGCACACCGGGACGCCGCCGAGCACGTCCACGGTCTTCATGAAGCTGACGAAGTCGACCTCCAGGTAGTGGTCGATGCGCACGCCGGTCAGCTTCTCGACGGTGCTGACGGTGAGTTTGGGGCCGCCGTCGGCGTACGCCTCGTTGATCTTCGCCGGGTGGGTCGGGACGAGCGGCTGCCCGCCGGCAGAGGTGGCGGTGGCGGTGGCGGTCGCGGTCGCCTTGCCGCCGGGCTTCGCCGTACCGCGGCCGTGCGGCTCCGTCGCCCTGGCGTCCGGCGCGGCGCCCTGCCGCTTCGCCAGTACGGCCGCGGGGCCCACGTCCGGCAGTTGTACGTACGTGTCGCGGGGGATGCTCACCACGCTCGCGCGCTGCCGGTCCTGCGAGAGGTGCACCAGCATGATCGTGTCCGTGCAGTGGCAGGGCGCGCCGCCGAGGTGGTACTGCTTCTTCTCCGCCGGGTTCAGGCCGTCCCGGCCGTCGGTGCCGACGAGCAGGAAGTTGGTGCCCTTGCTGTCTCCCGGGCGGTCCTGCATGCCGCCGAAGGCGTCCACCCGGTTGATCGCGCCGTTCAGCCCGGCCACCATCGCGTGGCCGACCCCGCTGGCGGTGATCACCAGCAGCGCCACCCCGCCCGCGATCCGGGTGCTGAGCACGGAACGTCCCGGACCGGCGGCCGCGGGCGCGGTCGCCGGTCGCCCGCAGGCCGCCGTCCCGCCGCGCCGCGAGCCGGGGCCGGAGCCGGCCCCGCGGCCGGGGGGCGAACGGCGGAGGGCGACGGGCGGCTTCGGGTGGGCGGCACGGGCGACCTCCGAACAGAGCGGTGCAGCCGTCGCAATGCGGGCAGCACGACGTACTACGCCATAGCGGCTGCGTACAGACCCGTTCAGGCTAGGGACAAATAGGACTGTCAGTCCTCACCCCACGCGCTGGTGTCCCCCGTTAGCGGTAACGTTTGCCGGGATGAACGCCGCCACCCATTCCGCGCTTCCGGCCGTCTCCGTGATCATGCCGGTGCTGAACGAAGAGCGCCATCTGCGCAATTCCGTCCGGCACATCCTGGAACAGGACTATCCGGGCGAACTCGAAGTCGTCATCGCGCTCGGCCCGTCCGCGGACCGTACCGACGTGATCGCCGCAGAGCTGGTCGCCGAGGACCCCCGGGTCCACACGGTGCCCAACCCCACCGGTCGCACGCCCGCCGCGCTCAACGCGGCCATCAAGGCGTCCCGGCACCCGGTCGTGGTCCGCGTCGACGGGCACGGCATGCTCTCGCCGAACTACATCGCCACCGCCGTCCGCCTGCTGGACGAGACCGGCGCGGCGAACGTCGGCGGCATCATGCACGCCGAGGGCGAGAACGACTGGGAGCGTGCGGTGGCCGCCGCCATGACGTCGAAGATCGGCGTCGGCAACGCGGCCTTCCACACCGGGGGGAGCGCTGCCCCCGCCGACACCGTCTACCTCGGCGTCTTCCGCCGCGAGGTGCTGGAGCGGCAGGGCGGCTACAACGTGGAGTTCATCCGCGCCCAGGACTGGGAGCTGAACTACCGCATCCGCGAGGCCGGGCACCTCATCTGGTTCTCGCCCGAACTGCGGGTCTCCTACCGGCCCCGGCCCAGCGTGCGCACCCTCGCCAAGCAGTACAAGGACTACGGCCGCTGGCGCCGCGTGGTGACCCGCTACCACCGCGGCTCGGTGAACCTGCGCTACCTCGCCGCCCCGGCCGCCCTGCTGGCCAACGCGGTCGGCATCGTGGTCGGCGCCGCCCTCAGCCCGTGGGCGCTGATCATCCCGGCCGCGTACGTCGTCGGTATCACCGCCGGCTCGCTGCCGGCCGGGCGCGGCCTGCCCGTGGGCGCCCGGCTGCGCGTCCCGCTCGCGCTGGCCACCATGCACATGTGCTGGGGCTACGGCTTCCTCACCAGCCCGCGCTCGCTGGCTCGCCGTACACGCCGGTCGGAACGGCCGGACCGGTCAGAACTGGTAGGTCGGCAGGATGTCCATGCAGCCCGTCGTGTCGGCGCCGTTGGTCACGTCGGCGTCGCTCGGCACGGAACCCGCCTTCGGCAGGGTCTTGCTGTAGTTGGTGCCGCTCTTCCAGTCCGCGCCGATCGTCAGGGTGATCGTCTGCACGTCGGAGGACGCCTTGACGTTGTTCGACGGGATCTTCAGCGCCTTCGCCACGGACAGCGCGTCGGACTTGCTCTGCGCGCCGCCGCTGGACGGGTAGTTCAGCACGGTGCTCTGCCGGGGTGTCGAGCTCTGGCTCGCCTTGGCCTTGGTGAAGCCGGCGGTGCCGAGCGTCTGGGCGATCGAACCGGCGCGGCCCGGGGTCGGCGCGCCGTCCGCGCTGCCCGCGGTGCCGTTGACCACGGTGACCGGGATGTCCGCCGCGGCCTCGGCCGTCGGGCCCGAGGTCGCCGGCGTGCTCGGCTTGGTCGACGAGGTGCTGGTCTTCGCCTTGCCGTTGGCGTCCATGGCCACGTCGTTGCGCAGCAGCGACCAGACCGTGGCGGCGCTCGGCGCCGGCAGGTAGTGCGCGTTGGGGTCCTCGGGGTCCGCGATCCGCGGCATGGTCGCCATCGTGATCCGCTTCGGCGGGATCGTCTTGAGCTGCATGCCGAGGTCGTAGAGCTTCTTCGGGGTGCCGATCTCGGAGGAGACCTCGAACGCGGACATCGCGGTGGTGGCGATCTTGTTGAGCTTCGCCGGGTCGGTGAAGAGGTCCTGGCCGCGCAGTTTGCGGATCAGCGAACTCATGTACATGTGCTGGGCCTGCGAGCGGCCCGCGTCGCTGCCGAAGGCATGCCGGGTGCGCAGCCACTGGAGCGCCTGGTTGCCCTTGACGGTGTGGGGGCCCTTGGTCAGGTGCAGGTGCGAGCCGCCGGGCTGGGCGGCGGTCGGGTGGTCGTCGACATTCTGCTTGACGCAGACGTCGACGCCGCCGACCACGTCGGCCATCTTCACCACACCGGCGAAGTCGATGGTCAGCCAGTGGTCGATGTAGACGCCGGTGAGGTTCTGCACGGTGGCCAGCGTGCAGCCCGCGCCGCCCCGGTCGAGCGACTCGTTGATGATGGCGTTCTTCTTCGGGTACACCCTGTGCGTCTTGGGATCGGTGCACTCGGGGATGTCCACCCGGGTGTCGCGCGGGATGCTGACCACCGACATGTTGCTGCGGTCGGCCGACAGGTGCGCGATCATGATCACGTCGGCCCGGGCGCCGCTCGCGTCGGCGGCGCCGCCGAGTTTCGCGTCCTCGGGATCGGAGCGGGTGTCCGAGCCGAGGATCATGATGTTCATCGGGGTCTGACCCGCCGAGTTCGCCTTGGCCTTGGCGACGTTGGTCTTGCCGCTGCTGCGCTCGCCCTTGCGAATCTTGCTGGCGAGGTACTCGTAGTATCCGTAGGCCGCGCCCGCGGAACCGAGGACGGCCACCGCGACCGCGATGGCCACCCAGCGGATGACCTTGCGCTTGCGGCTCTTGGGTTTGCGCCGCCCGCCGCGCCGGTGGCCGCCGCCCTGACCGGCCGGTCCGGTGTCGTCGCCGGAGCTCCCCGAAC
>NZ_JACEGK010000253.1:0-10891 GCF_056859195.1 Streptomyces sp. NH27 | reverse complement strand
ACCTGGTGCCGAGCCCCTTACCGTTCGCACCGCGCGGCGGCGGGCCTGTTTACGGCTCGAACTTGTAGCCGAGACCGCGGACCGTCACCAGGTAGCGCGGCGCGCCCGGGTCCGGCTCGATCTTCGCCCGCAGCCGTTTGACGTGGACATCGAGGGTCTTGGTGTCGCCGACGTAGTCCGCGCCCCAGACCCGGTCGATGAGCTGCATCCGGGTGAGCACCCGCCCGGCGTTGCGCAGCAGCATCTCCAGCAGGTCGAACTCCTTCAACGGGAGGTCCACCTTGCCGCCGCCGACGGTGACCACGTGCCGGTCCACGTCCATCCGGACCGGGCCGGCCTCCAGGGCGGCCGGCGAGATCTCCTCCGGCTCACCCCGGCGGCGCAGCACCGCGCGGATACGGGCGACCAGTTCCCGGGAGGAGAAGGGCTTGGTCACATAGTCGTCGGCACCTATCTCCAGGCCGACCACCTTGTCGATCTCGCTGTCCTTGGCGGTCACCATGATCACCGGGACATTGGATTTGAGCCGAAGCTGGCGGCAGACCTCGGTGCCGGGCAGACCCGGCAGCATCAGGTCGAGCAGTACCAGGTCGGCGCCGTTGCGCTCGAACTCGTCCAGCGCGTCGGGCCCGGTCGCGGAGATCGCGACCTCGAAGCCCTCCTTGCGGAGCATGTACGACAGCGCGTCGCTGAAGGACTCTTCGTCCTCTACGACGAGTACGCGGGTCACGGGAGGACCTCCGGGGCGGGGATGTGTTCGGGGAGGGTCTGGAAGAGCTTGTCGTCCGTCGGTTCTTCGACGGCGTCGTCGTACTGCTCGTCCGGGTCGGAACGGTCGGATGGGTCGGACTGTTCCTGCTGGTGGGGTCGGCCGGAGCGGTCGGATCGGTCCGACCCGTCGTCCGGTTCCGGGGGGCGGCCGCGGGCTGCCTCGGGCAGGCGCAGCGTGAAGGTGGAGCCCTGTCCCTCGGCGCTCCACACCGTGACCTCCCCGCCGTGCGAGGCGGCCACGTGCTTGACGATGGACAGGCCGAGCCCGGTACCGCCGGTGGCCCGCGAGCGCGCCGGGTCGACCCGGTAGAAGCGCTCGAAGACCCGTTCGCGGTCCCGCTCGGAGATGCCGATGCCCTGGTCCGTCACGGAGATCTCGATGAGCCCCCCGGAGCCTGCGGCCTGGGAAGTGCCCCCGGCGCCGGCCGCGCTGATCCAGCGGGCGGCGATGCCGACCCGGGTGCGGGCCGGGCTGTAGTTGACGGCGTTCTCGACGAGATTGCCGAGGGCGGCGGCGAGCTGGCCCCGGTTGCCCCAGATGAAGAGATCGGGGGTGGTGCCGGTGGCCATGGTTATCTGCTTGGAGTTGGCGGGCTGCCGGCAGCGGTCGACGGCCTCGGCGACGAGGTCGTCCACGGCGACCGGCTCGGCGTCGACGAGGGCGTCGTCGTCCTGGACCCGGGACAGGTCGATGATCTCCTGCACCAGGCTGGTCAGCCGGGTGGCCTCGATCTGCATGCGGCCGGCGAAGCGGTTGACCGCCTCGGGGTCGTCGGACGCGTCCATCACCGCTTCGGAGAGCAGCGAGAGGGCGCCGACCGGGGTCTTCAGCTCGTGGCTGACATTCGCCACGAAGTCGCGGCGCACCGCCTCGATCCGGCGGGCCTCGGTCAGGTCCTCCACCAGCAGCAGCACCAGCCGGGAGCCCAGCGGGGCGACCCGGGCGGAGACCGCCTGCCCTTCGCCCCGCCCGGCACCGCGGCGTGGCAGGTCCAGCTCGACCTGGCGTATCTCGCCGTCCCTGCGGGTCTCGCGGGCCATCTGGAGCATCTGGTCGACGGCCAGCCGGCCACCGCGGACCAGCCCGAGGGCGTACGCCGCCGAGCTGGCCTTGACCACGGTGTCGCCCTCGTCGAGGACAACGGCGGAGGAGCGGAGCACGGACAGGACGGTGTCCACGCCCGGCGGTAGTACAGCGGTCATGTTCTCGGTCCGTAGCGCTTTGCGGGTGGGGCGGGCCTGTTCCCGCTCGCTCCACCGGAACGCGAGTACGCCGCTGGCGCCGGTCAGGAGACCGGCTATCGCGCTGGCAGCGGCCACTGCCGCGTTCACGTCCACAGCTACAGGTTAGGTGGCCTGCTCAATTGCTTTACAACCCCGGAAGCGAGCTCTCGGATGTACGTTGCCAAGAGTTCACCTTGAGGAAGGTCTGGATTCACCTGCGAGGCGCGACCGGTACGCGTACACCCATCAGCGTGTGAGCGTGGAGGAGAAGCCTCTCTTTTGAGCACACGTTTCGGCGACGGCATGTGTGCCCTCGGCCTGTACGGAAGGAAAGCGATGCGGGACGCATACCACGAGGAGCTCGACTCGATCGGTGAAGGGCTGGTCGAGATGGCCCGGCTGGTCGGGTCCGCGATAGGCCGGGCCACCACCGCGATGCTGGACGCGGACCTCAAGGTCGCGGAGAGCGTGATCGCCGCGGACGAGAAGGTCGACGACCTCCAGCGGGAGCTGGAGAGCCGCGCCATCACGCTGCTCGCCCGGCAGCAGCCGGTCGCCACCGATCTGCGGATAGTCGTGACGAGCCTGCGGATGAGCGCGGACCTGGAGCGTTCCGGCGACCTGGCGCGGCACGTGGCCAAGCTCGCCCGGCTGCGCTTCCCGGAGTCGGCCGTGCCGCGCGACCTGCACAGCACCATCCTGGAGATGGGCCAGCTCGCCCAGCGGCTGATGGCGAAGGCCGCCGAGGTGATCATCACCAAGGACGTCGACGACGCGCTCCAGCTCGAAGCGGACGACGACCGCATGGACGAACTGCACCGCACCCTCTTCCAGCACCTCCTCGACGACCGCTGGAAGCACGGCATCGAGACCGCGGTCGACGTCACCCTGGTCGGCCGCTACTACGAGCGCTTCGCCGACCACGCGGTCTCGGTCGCCAAGCGGGTGGTTTACCTGGTGACCGGCGAGCACGCGGACGAGCTGAGCCCGACGCCGACGTCGGTCGAGGGCGTGTAGCTGCGGAATGCCGCGTAGCCGTCGGCAGCGGCCGGCCGACGGCGTGGCGCGCACCCGTGCGAAGGTGTGCCCGTGCGGAGGTGTGGCGCGCACCCGTGTGGTGGGGGCGCGCGCGACACCGGCGCATGCCCGGGATGCCCTCGTGCGCCCTTGAAACACCGGAACGCGCCGGGTTCACTGGTGGTCAGGCAAGCATGAGGAGGGTGTCACCGATGCCGCAGTCCCCTACCCCACCGCCCGTTCGCGACCGCCCCGCGCCAGACATCGCGCTCCCACTGCGCACCCCGCTCCCCCTGGTGGCCGCCTGCGGCTGCGGCTCGGGCTGCGGCTGCGGCTGCCAGTCCGGCGGCCCCTGCCAATGCAGCGGCTGCTCCCACTAGTTCCTCCCGCCAGTTCCTCCAAGTCGTCCGCCCGGTCCTGACGCCGCGGCCACGACGCACACGTGTGCAGGCCCCACCCGCTCACCTGGGTGGGGCCTGCACACGTCAGCGGGCCGGGGGCCGGTAATGGGCCGCTTGCAGAGTTGATCGCCCGCAGCGTCACGACCAACCTGCACCGCTTCGTCCTGCCCACCATCGCGGGCCCCGTGAAGCTTGTACCGCTGGCCGCTCTCGCGACAGAGGACCTCGGTGAGGGTGCGCTCCGGGTGGCCGCGAACCGAGGCAGGCTACGCGCCATAAAGGCAGAAGGCGGCGGGTGGCGCAGCAGCCGGAACTGGGTGGATCAGTACGCAGCGACCAAGCACCAGCGTGGCCACTCAAAGAGCGAGAGCTAACGCTTCAACGGCCCGCAGACGGCCCACAACGCACGCATGCCCCCTTCCCGCGGAAGAACCCGCAGGCAGGGGGCATGTTGGCGTCGAAGAACTACTTCTTGCCCTGGTTCTTGACCGCCTCGATCGCGGCGGCCGCGGCGTCGGGGTCGAGGTAGGTGCCGCCGGGGGTGACCGGGCGGAAGTCGGCGTCGAGGTCGTAGGCGAGCGGGATGCCGGTGGGGATGTTCAGGCCGGCGATGTCGGCGTCGGAGATGTTGTCGAGGTGCTTGACGAGGGCGCGCAGCGAGTTGCCGTGGGCGACGACGAGCACGGTGCGGCCGGCGAGCAGGTCGGGCACGATGCCGTCGTACCAGTACGGGAGCATCCGCTCGACGACGTCCTTGAGGCACTCGGTGCGGGGACGCAACTCCGGCGGGATGGTGGCGTAGCGCGGGTCGTCGGACTGGGAGTACTCGGCACCGTCGGCGAGCGCCGGCGGCGGGGTGTCGTAGGAACGGCGCCAGAGCATGAACTGCTCCTCGCCGAACTCCGCGAGGGTCTGCGCCTTGTCCTTGCCCTGGAGGGCGCCGTAGTGCCGCTCGTTCAGCCGCCAGGAGCGCCGCACCGGGACCCATAGCCGGTCGGCCGACTCCAGGGCGAGTTGGGAGGTGCGGATCGCGCGCTTGAGCAGGGAGGTGTGCAGCACGTCGGGGAGCAGGCCGGCGTCCTTGAGCAGCTCGCCGCCCCGGATCGCCTCCTTCTCACCCTTGTCGTTGAGGTTGACGTCCACCCAGCCGGTGAAGAGGTTCTTCGCGTTCCACTCACTCTCGCCGTGGCGGAGCAGGATCAACTTGTACGCAGCAGCAGCCATGCCTCTGAGCGTAATCGAAATCGAGTGGCGCCCATCGACCCACCCTATGTAATCTGCGCATCGTGAGAGCGACTATTACATCTACGGTGCGGGAGACCCTGTCGGGGCTGCCCCGGCAGTTCTGGTGGTTGTGGACAAGCACGCTGGTCAACCGGCTGGGCGGCTTCGTCGCGACCTTCCTCGCGCTGTACCTGACGGCGCAACGCGGCTACTCCCCGTCGTACGCCGGGCTGGCGGCCGCTCTCTACGGCCTGGGCGGCGCGGGCGGCGCGGTGCTCGGCGGGGTGCTGGCCGACCGCGTCGGGCGCCGGATCACCCTGCTCACCGCGCAGATCGGCGCCGCCGTGGCCACCGCGGTGCTCGGCTTCGTCACCGCGCCGCTCGCCGTCGCCGCGGTCGCCGCACTCCTCGGCCTCGTGAGCAACGCCTCCCGCCCCGCGCTCTCCGCGATGATCGCCGACCTGGTCCCGCCGGAGGACCGGGTGCGCGCGTTCTCCCTCAACTACTGGGCGATCAACATCGGGTTCGGCGTCTCGGCGGCCGTCGCGGGCTTCGTCGCCGCCGAGGGATACCTGTGGCTGTTCCTCGGCGACGCGGCCACCACGCTGCTGTGCGCGCTGGTGGTCTTCGCCAAGGCCGGGGAGACCCTGCCGAGCGCCCTGTCGAGCGTCCCGCCGGGCGGTACGGCCGCACGCGGCTCCGCCGGAAGGGGCGCCGCGCGGGGCACCGCCGCACCCGGACCGGCCCCCGCCACCCGCCCGGTCACCCTCGCCGACGTCGCCCGCGACCGCCGCTTCATGGCCGTGGTCGGTCTGACCTTCCTCGTCGGCGCGGTGATGCAGCAGGGTTCCTCCACCCTCGCGATCGACATGGGCGCCGACGGCTATTCCACCCGGCAGTACGGCCTGGTGATCGCCCTGAACGGCTTGGTGATCGTGCTGCTCCAGATCCCGCTCACCCGGGCATTGCGCTCGCGCAGCGCGGCCGGCCTGCTGGCCTCGGGGTCCCTGCTGATGGCCTGGGGGTTCGGGGCCACCGCCTTCGCCGGGTCCGTGGCGGTCTACGCGCTGACCGTCGTGATCTGGACAGTCGGCGAGATCGTGCACGCCCCCGCGTCCATGTCGGTGGTCGCCGACCTCGCGCCCGCCTCCGCGCGCGGCCGCTACCAGGGCGTGTACTCCCTGTCCTGGTCCGCTGCCGCCTTCGCCGGCCCGCTGGCGGGCGGCGTCACCCTGGACCACCTCGGGCGGGGCGCCGTCTGGTGGGGATGCGCGGCCGTCGGCACCGTGGCCGCCGCCGGCTACTACGGCCTGCTCCGTACGCGTACGAAGCCGCAGCTCGTGAAGGTGCCCGCTCCGGCCGCTCCGGCCGCCGCGGAGGCGCCCGCCCCCGCGGAGGCGCGGGCCGAGGGCGACCTCGACCCGGCCTGACCCGACCCGACCTGACCTCACCTGACCGGGGGCACTGCCCTCCCCTCGTCAACCGCGGTCTCCAGCACAGCAGTTCGCGCTGCGCCCGGTACAGGTCGGCGGGCGACGTCCGCGGCCGGGCCGGGGACGCCGTAGGACCGGAGCCTGGTGTCGAGCGGGCCGCCCCGGATGCCGGGAGTGCCCCGGATCGAAGGGTGCCGCGGATGCCTCGGGTGGACGTTGGGCCGTACGGGCCGGTGGCGGGCGGGCCGCTACTCCTCGGCCGACGGCTTGGTCAGGTGCGTGAACGCGTCGAGGTTACGAGTGGACTCACCGCGAGCCACGCGCCACGCGTACTCCTTACGGATCGCCGACGCGAAGCCGAGTTCGAGCAGCACGTTGAAGGACCCGTCCGCGTTCTCCAGGACCGCGCCGAGCAGGCGGTCGATCTCGGCCGGGGTGACCGCGGCCAGCGGGAGCCGGCCGGTGAGGTAGACGTCGCCGAGCCGGTCCACACCGTAACTGACGCCGTACGTACGGAGGTTGCGTTCGAGCAGCCAGCGGTGGAAGGCGTCGTGGTTCTCGTCGGGGTGGCGGATCACGAAGGCGTTGAGGGAGAGGGTGTGCTCGCCGACGATGAGCTGAGTGGTGGTGGACAGCTTCCGGGTGCCCGGGAGTTGGGTGACGTACGCGCCCACGCGGGGCGACTCCCACGGGAGTTCGGCCTCGCGCAGCGCCTGCTCCACCGCCGCCCGGGCGCGGGCGGTGGGAGACGGCGCGCGGCCGCCGTCCGCGGACGTCGGCGGCTCGGGAGACCCGGCGGCCTCGGGAGGCTCCGTGGATTCGGAAGGCTCCGTGAACTCGGGGGGCTCCGGGGAAGCGTCAGCCATGGGCCGATCGTAGGTTACGGCGGTGCTCCTGCTGCGCCGCCGCGTACACCTCGGCCGTGTCCGCCGCCGCGGCGCCCCAGCCGAAGCCGCGTGCGTGCCGGGCCGCGGCCGCGCCTAGGCGGTCCGCGAGGTGCGGCTGGTCGACGAAGCGCCGCAGCACCTCGGCGTAGTCCCGCGGGTCGTGCCCGGGAACGAGGAAACCGGTACGGCCGTCGGCGACCGCGACCGGCAACCCGCCGACCGCGGCGGCGACCACCGGGGTGCCGCATGCCTGCGCCTCGATCGCGACGAGCCCGAAGGACTCGCTGTAGGACGGCATCACCAGGACGGTCGCCGCCCGGTACCAGTCCGCGAGCCGCGCCTGGTCCACCGGCGGCTGGAACCGGATGACGTCGCACACGCCGAGCCGCGCGGCCAGCTTGTGCAGCGCCTCGGGCTTGGTCAGCCCGCTGCCGCTGGGGCCGCCCACGATCGGCACGACCAGCCGCTCGCGCAGCGCCGGCTCGCGCTCCAGCAGCACCGCCACCGCACGGACCAGCACGTCCGGCGCCTTCAGCGGCTGTATCCGCCCGGCGAAGAGCGGGATCACCGCGTCCCGCGGCAGGCCGAGCCGGGCCCGGGCGGCGGCCCGGCCGCCGGAGTCGGGCCGAAAGCGGTCGAGGTTCACACCGGGGTGGACGACGGCGACCTTGCCGGGCGCCGCGTCGTAGTGCCGCACCAGCTCGGCGGCCTCCTCGTCGGTGTTCGCGATCAGCCGGTCCGAGGCCGCCACCACCTGCGTCTCGCCGATCACCCGGGCGGTCGGCTCGGGGCGGTCGTCGGCGGCCAGCGCGGCGTTCTTCACCTTGGCCATGGTGTGCATGGCGTGTACCAGCGGCACGCCCCAGCGCTCGGCGGCCAGCCAGCCGACATGGCCGGAGAGCCAGTAGTGGGAGTGCACCAGGTCGTAGTGACCCGGGCCGTGGCCCGCCCATGCCTGCATCACGCCGTGCGTGAACGCGCAGAGCTGCGCGGGCAGGTCCTCCTTGGCGAGCCCCTCGTACGGGCCCGCGTCCACGTGCCGCACCAGCACGCCGGGGGCCAGCTCGACCGCGGCGGGCGCGCCGCCGGTGGTGGCCCGGGTGAAGATCTCCACCTCGATGTCCCGCTCGGCCAGCCGCCTGGCCAGCTCCACGATGTACACGTTCATACCGCCGGCGTCGCCGGTGCCCGGCTGGTGCAGCGGGGAGGTGTGCACGCTCAGCATCGCCACCCGCCGCACCCGGCGCCCGACCGTCCACCGCTTGTGCGGGGCTCCGCGGCGCGCGCCGAGCCGGGACGTGTACGTGGTCACCATGCGATCCTTCCGACAGCCGTACCCCCGTCGTCAACCTCGCACAACACCGGAATCGGCGATTCCATTTCCGATCGCCCGAACCGATGTCGGGTCGTTATCACAGCACCCGGCACATGGCGTGGCCGGGCTCTTCCCGGTGCAGATGCCCCGGGTCGGCCCGTTTCACGCTCGTCTACCCTCATCCCATGAGCGGCGGGCGCGCGGTGGGCGCGGTGGGCACAGTGACCAGGGGCACCACCAACCCCAACCGCCTGCGCCGGATGGACCGCTGGATCGCCGCCACCCTCGCCCGGGAACTGCGCGGCGCCGCCGACCCGCTCGCCGTCGACCTCGGGTACGGCGCCGCGCCCTGGACCGCCGTCGAACTGCTGGCACGGTTGCGGCGGGTACGGCCGGAGACGGAGGTGGTCGGCGTCGAGATCGACCCCGCCCGGGTCGCCGCGGCGCTCCCCTATATCCGCGACGGCCTGACCTTCCTGCACGGCGGCTTCGAACTCCCGCTGCCCGGCGGCCGCCCGCTGCTGATCCGCGCGGCGAACGTGCTGCGCCAGTACGACGAGGCCGAGGTGGCCGGTGTCTGGGCCGCGCTCCGGGCCCGGCTGGCACCCGACGGCCTCCTCGTCGAGGGCACCTGCGACGAGATCGGGCGCCGGCACGTCTGGGTCGCGCTCGGCCCGGAAGGTCCGCGCAGCATCACCTTCGCGACCCGGCTCGGCTCGCTCCACCGCCCGTCCGACCTCGCGGAGCGCCTCCCGAAAGCGCTCATCCATCACAACGTGCCGGGCGAACCCGTGCATGCGTTCCTCACCGCCTTCGATCGCGCCTGGGCCTCCGCGGCCCCCCTCTCCTCCCTCGGCGCCCGCCAGCGCTGGATCAGGGCGGTGCGCGATCTGCGCGATCAGGGCTGGCCCGTCCTCGACGGGCCCACCCGCTGGCGCCAGGGCGAGGTCACGTTGGCGTGGGACTCCGTCGCGCCGTAAGGGGGCGGCTCTCGCCGCAGGGCCGACACGACGGGGCACCCGGGGGGACTCAGGGCACCGTAAGCACTCCTGCGGACCCGAAAGAGGGTCGCGTACGCCACACGGTTGCACCCGTCGCGCGTGACCTTGGTCATGAGCGGATGCCCCCATTGGCGCCCAAACCGCCCGCCGGTACCCGCAGATGACGCGCGGCATCCGCTTTCGGCACTCCCGTCCCGTCCGCTCGAACCACTAGGGTCGCCAGACCGAGATCTCAGGGGGAGGGAAGGAGCCGAGTGATGTCCGCTGCCAGGCGCGGCACCGAACGGCCCTCGGACACCGACCGCGGTGCCCAGGGCCGTGAAGGCGTGCCCGCGGACGCCTCGACGCGGCAGGACGCCCCCGGGGAACTCGCGGCCCCGGCACCCGATCCCGTCACTCCCGAACCGTCGGTGGCACTGCCCCGGCAGCGCCAGGACACCATCCCGGACCCGCTGGTACTGACCCTGCTGGTGATCGGGGACGACCCGGCCGGCGCGTTCACCGTGCCGTACTTCCACGAGCCGGGCGGCCCCCGCATCCGCGTACTGCGGGCGCGCAACCTGACCGCGGCGGGGCGGCTGCTCACGGACGACGTGCACTGCATCCTGCTCGATCTGCCGGACGTGCTCGGCGGCCTCCAGCAGGTGCTGCGGCTGGCGCCGGGCACCGCGGTCCTCGTCCTCACCGACGGCATGGACGCCGGGGAGGCCGCCGCCGAGGCGGTCCGGGTCGGCGCGCAGGACCATCTCGTACGGGACAGCGTGGACGGCGGCACCGTCACCCGCGCCGTGCGCTACGCGGTGGAGCGCAAACGCGCCGACCTCGCACAGCGCCAGCTCACCGAGACCCGGCTGCTCGCCCGGGAGAACCGGCGGTTGGAGCGCGGGCTGCTGCCCACCCCGCTGCTGGAGGGCGCGACCGGACTACGGTTCACCTCGCGTTACCGGCCCGGCCGCAGCCGGGCCCTGCTCGGCGGCGACTTCTACGACACGGTGCGCACCCCCGACGGGACCGTGCACGCGATGATCGGCGACGTGTGCGGACACGGCCCGGACGCGGCCGCACTCGGCGTGGGGCTGCGGATCGCCTGGCGGGCGCTGACCTTCGCCGGGCTGGGCGGCGAGGAGTTGCTGCGCACCGTCCAGGACGTGCTGGTGCACGAGCGCGCCGACGAGGAGATCTTCGCCACGCTGTGCGCGGTCGACATCGCGCCGGACGGCCGCTCGGCAGAACTGCACCTGGCCGGGCACCCGGCTCCGATGCTCGCCACCCCCGGCCGGCCGCCGGCGCTGCTGCCATACGAGGCGGGCGGGCCGGCGCTCGGACTGCTGCCGAACGCTTCCTGGGACCGGGTCGGGGTACGGCTGGACGGCGAGTGGTCGCTGATGCTCTACACCGACGGTCTGATCGAGGGCCGGATCGGCAAGGGCACGCAGCGGCTGGGCCAGGAGGGCATGATCGGGCTCGCCGGGCAGCTGATGGCCGCGGGGCTCGGCGGCGAGGAACTGCTGGACGCGACCATGGCGAAGGTGCGCGAACTCAACGGCGGTGAGCTGACGGACGACGTGGCCGTGGTGCTGCTGGAGCGGCAGGCGTAGGACGCGGCGCGGGGCAGGCG
>NZ_JACEGK010000252.1:0-10940 GCF_056859195.1 Streptomyces sp. NH27 | reverse complement strand
ATAAGAGACAGGGACCCCTTCCATGCCCCTGGCCATCCTCGCCCTCGCGGTGAGTGCCTTCGGCATCGGCACCACCGAGTTCGTGATGATGGGCCTGCTGCCCAACGTCGCGGGCGACCTCGGTACCTCCGTGCCCACCGCCGGCTACCTCGTCTCCGCCTACGCACTCGGCGTCGTCGTCGGCGCCCCGCTGCTCACCGCGCTCGGCTCCCGCATCCCCCGCAAGCGCATGCTGCTCCTGCTGATGGGGCTGTTCACCGTCGGCAACCTCGCCTCCGCCGTCGCACCGGGCTACTGGACGCTGCTCGCGGGCCGGTTCCTCGCCGGGCTGCCGCACGGCGCGTTCTTCGGAGTCGGCGCGGTCGTCGCCTCGCGGCTGGTCGCCGAGGAGCGCCGGGCGCGGGCGGTGGCCGCGATGTTCCTCGGGCTGACCGTCGCCAACATCGTCGGCGTGCCCGCCGCGACCGCGCTCGGCCAACATCTCGGCTGGCGCGCGACGTTCGTCGTGGTCTCCGCGATCGGCGTCGTCGGGCTCGCCTCGCTCGCGCTGCTGATCCCGCGGCTGCCCGCCGAGGAGCACGTCGGCGTGGGCCAGGAGATCCGGGCGCTGCGCGAGCCGCAGGTCGTACTCGGCCTGCTCACCGCGGTGTTCGGGTTCGCCGGGGTGTTCGCCGTCTACAGTTACCTCGCCTCGATGATGACCGAGGTCACCGGGTACGCCGACTCGTCCGTCACCCTCCTGCTCGCGCTGTTCGGCATCGGCATGACGCTCGGCGCCCTCGCCGCCGGACCGCTCACCGACCGCGCGCTGCGCCCCACCCTCTACGGCTCGCTGGCCGCGCTCGCCGTGGTCCTGGTCGGCTTCCACTTCGCGGCGCACTCCAAGGTCGCCGCGCCGATCGCCGTGGTCGTCCTCGGCGCGGTCGGCTTCATGACCACCACGCCGCTCCAGATGCTGGTCATGAACAAGGCCCGGCACGCCCCGACCATCGCCTCCGCCTCCAACCACTCCGCCTTCAACCTCGCCAACGCCGGCGGCGCCTGGCTCGGTGGCGCCGCCATCTCGGCGGGCTGGGGCTGGACTTCGCCCGCCCTGGTCGGTGCCGTCCTGGCCGTGGCCGGGCTCGGCATCGCCGTGACGGCGGGACTGCTCGACCGCCGGGCCCAGGTCACGGCGTCCGAGGTGATCGCGGAAGGGGGGCCGCGGCTGCGGCAGGAGGTGGAGGAGCCGGCTTGAGCCCTCACGACCTGGGGGGGTGACGACCTGGGGTAATAGGGAGTGGACCAGCGCAGGTCGTTACAGGATGTCGCTTGGCTCGCCCATATCGCGGACTCGAGCGCCTGGTTGAGATCCACCTTCAGCGTCGCTGCGGCGGGGCGATGCGGTTCACACCTTCCGCGCTGCCCTGGCCGGCCTCGGCCAGGCGCTGCCCGGACGTGGGGACGGCGCGGGTCGCCTGGAGGCCGGGGGCGGTAGTGAGCAGCGTGAGCAGCACGATGGCCGCTCCACAGCCGGTCATGATCCAGTATGCGGGACGAACGGCCTGCTCGTACCCGGCGCCGGGGCGATGCAGGCCGGTCGTGAGGACCGCTCCGAGTACGGCGACTCCCAGGGCCTGACCGAACTGGCGGCTGGTGGAGATGACCGCGGCGGCGACCCCGGCTCGTTCTCTCGGGATGCCGGCCATCGCGGCGTTGGTGATCGGAGTGTTGGCGAGGCCGACTCCGGCACCGATCAGGCAGTAGGCGGGGAAGAGCAGGGCGTTGCTGGTCTCCGCGTCCGTGACTGCGAAGAGTGCCCCGCCAAGCGTGGTGGCGGCGCCGGCGAGCAGCAGCGGCAGGCGAGGACCGCGATTCGCGGTCAGGCGGCCGGAGAGCTGGGAGGTCGCGATGTTCATGACTGCCATGGGGAGCAGGTAGAGCCCGGCGGACAGCGCTCCCAGCCTGCGATCGTTCTGCAGATAGAGGGTGTTGAGGAAGAGGAAGCCGCCGAGCACGAAGAAGGAGCAGACGGCCATGGCCCCGGCGCCGCTGAAGGCGGCGTTACGGAAGACGTCCATGTCCACCAGCGGTTCGGTGCGCCGCCGCTCGTACCGGAGCAGGGCGAGCAGCGTGACCGGCGCGGCCAGGAGGCAGCCGAACGTGAAGGGCGCGGTCCAGCCGGTACTCGGTCCCTCGATGACGGCGTAGGTCAGGGACCCCAGCAGCACGATGACCAGGAACTGTCCCATCGGGTCGACCCCGCGCGCGTGCGGGGCACGGGACTCCGGGAGGAAGCGGGTGCAGATCAGGGCCAGGACGCCGATCGGCAGATTGAGCCAGAAGATCGAGCGCCATCCGGCCACCTGCACCAGCACTCCGCCCACCAGCGGGCCCACCGCCATGGCCACCCCCATCACCGCGCCCCAGACGCCGATCGCTCGGGCACGCTCGCGCGGTTCGGTGAACGTGTTGGTGATCAGCGACATGGCCACCGGGTTGAGCATGGAAGCTCCCACGGCCATCACGACCCGGCAGCCGACCAGCCAGTCGAGCCCGGGGGCCAGCCCGCACAGAAGGGAGCCGAACGTGAACAGCGCCAATCCGGCCTGGAAGACCCGGCGGCGCCCCAATCGGTCCCCGACCGATCCGGCCAGCATCGACAGCGCGGCAAGCACGATCAGGTAGGCGTCGATGGTCCACTGCAGTCCCGAGAGGGAACTGTGCAGATCCCGCTGCATGGACGGCAACGCCACATTGAGCACGGTGTTGCTGAGGCTGCCGAGAAACACGCTCGTGCAGCACACAGCCAGGACGAGTCTCTTCCGCCCGCCCCTTGTCTCCGGGGACTTGGACGTCTGCACTGCAACCTTCACTCTGTCATCCCACTTCCGCATGCGCGTGTCCGGCCGGGACGACTCAGTCTGCAAGCTCGCACGTGCAGTTGGAGGCCCCTATGTGGGGGGCCCTGGCAGGGTCCCCCACACAGGGACCCGCTCGGGCATACTGCGACGCGTGCAGAGCGTGACCCAGTTGGGAGAGTTCCTGCGGAGCAGGCGTAGCCGGATCACACCGCAGCAGGTCGGCCTGCCCCCTTCAGCGGGGCACCGCCGCACCCCCGGCCTGCGCCGGGAGGAGGTCGCGATCCTGGCGGGTGTCAGCGTCGAGTACTACCGCCGGCTGGAGCAGGGCAAGCAACACAGACCCAGCACGCAGGTCCTGGAGGCGATCGCCACCGTACTGAAACTGACCGACGACGAGCATCGCCACCTGGCGGAGTTGGCCCAGGACGCCGCCCCGCCGCCAGGGCAGGAGCCACCCGGCCGTGCCCCGCGCGTAGTCCGGCCCGAGGTGGATCGCATCCTGGAAATGGTGCTTCCCTATCCCGCCTGCGTGCTGAGCCGCGCGAGTGACCTGCTGGCGGCCAACGCCCCGGCGCTGCGCCTGTTTCCCGGCATCACGGACTGGCCCGAGGAACGCCGCAACACGGCCCGGTACACCTTCCTGCACCCTGCCGCCCGGTCCCTGTACGCAGATTGGGACAACGTGGCCCGCGGGAATGTCGCGCATCTGCGCAGCGTCAACACCGTCCACCCGGACGCCCCGGAACTGCACGAACTCCTCGTGGAACTCGGGCAGTCGAGCACAGAGTTCGCAGATCTCTGGCAACGCTATGACGTACGCACCCGCACCAACGGGAGCAAGACCTACCGACACCCGGAAGTCGGAAGGATGGTCCTGACGTATGAAGCCTTCGATATCGCCCGCAGTACGGGCCAGCGGCTGGTGATCTACCAGGCCCCACCCCGTACCGCGGACCACGATGCACTGATCCGTCTCGCCACCCCACCCGTCGATGCGATGCGGCACCGGACCGAGCGCCTCGGTTAGGCTCGGCAAATGGCAGAAGCCGAGGCTGACTTCACGCCCGCGCCGTCCGGACGAGGTGTCCGTGACGTCCGTGACGTCCCTGACGTGCGGGGTGTGCGGAGAGCTGCGGCGCGGGCCGTCGTGCGCTGGTCGCGACTGATGATGTTGCCCTGGGCACGGTTCGGGGTGCTGGTCGCGGTGCTGGCGGTCGGGATCGCGCTGGCCGTCGCGTGGCAGCCGCAGCGGCTGCTGACCAGGGGCTGGCCGCCCCAGACCTCGGGCACCACCGCCGTGCTGGTGTTCACGCTTGCGTACGGCCTCGCGACCGTCGTCTTGGGGTCTGGCCGAGATACGGGTCAAAGGGGCAACGGGATGATCTTGAACGACTGACGGGCCTACTGCGGTGCCGTGATCGCTGCGGCGTGTTCGTCGTGCTCTCGCAGCATCCTCATCACGGTCGCCGGGGAGGGGTGCTGCCCCTTCTTCGCTCCGGTGGTGATAACGAGCCGCTTCGCGATGTCGCGCAGGTGCAGGGCCATGGACAGCATGGACTCGTCAGTGACCCCGGCGCCGCCGATGGTCTTGCCGCGCTTCCGGGCGGACTCGTGGCCTTCGAGGGTGCGGTCGCGGATGTACTCGCGCTCCATCCCGGACATCGCGGCGAGCACGGTGAACACAATGCCGGACGGGTCGTGCGAGCCCTTCAGCTCGCCGGTGAGGAACTCCAGGCCGACGTCGCTCGCCTTCAGTTCCTCGGCGAGCATGGCGAGTTCGATGCCGCGGCCGAGCCGCTTGTGCTCGTGGACGACGAGGGTCACGGCGACGCCGGAAGAGCGGATCTCCCCGGCGATCTTCACGGCGCCCTCCAGCTCCGGGCGCCGGGTGGCGCGAGTGGAGATCTTCTCCGAAAAGACCCGGGTCACCCCGGCCTCGGCGAGGGAGTCGAGTTGTGCGTCGAGGGACTGCCGGGCGGTCGAGGCGCGGGCGTAGCCGAGGCGGACGTGCCCGACCGGTTCGGCGCCGGCGCTCACTGGCCGGGGCAGCTCCGTCCATGCCGAACCCGGCTTGCGTACGGCGGGGGTCGGCACGCTGAGGGCCTTGGCGAATTGGGGCACGAGGCGGAAGCGGGCGGTGTGGTACTGGAATGCCACCTTGCCCTTGCCGGTCCGGCACGGGGAGCCCGCAGGGGCCGCGCAGGCGGACATCGGGCAGTCGTGCGATTCCACGCACTTAAAGTCGTCGCTCACGAGCCCAGACTGTTTCATGTGAGTGTTTCAGAAGTCCAGCCGCTTGCAACAACTCATGAAACGTGATCGCCGCAGGTGGGCCGCCGAACGATCGGGTGTTTCACGAGCGACCACCTATGAAACAACTATCCCCGGGCCCAGGGCCCGGCAGCCGGATCACGGCCCGTCAAAACCTCTGACAGCAACACCGGTTTCCTGCTCCGTTCCTACTCGGCCCCCAACTCTCACAGATGGTCATTTCTGCGAAAGGAGATCATCGGACAAGCCGAGATGGCGGCGGAGTGCCTGTCGGCCGACGGCTGTGACGGCCACGGCGCGCGAGGTGCCGATGGGAGTGATCCAGCCTGCGTCGAACGCGTGGCGGCACAGGGCGGCACCGACAGCGCCGGCCAGGTGTGGGCGGCGTTCGGTCCAGTCCAGGCACGACCGCACTGACGGTCGGCGCGTGCCTGCCGGGACGGTGATGCTGAGCTCTTCGAGCCAGGTCGCCCCGGCGCTGGTGAGCCTGAGTCCGCGCTCGAGGTCCAGTAGCCGTCCCTCGGTCATGGCATCGGTGATTGCGACCCCGACGGTCCCGGCAAGGTGGTCGTAGCAGGTGCGGGCGTGGGCAAGGGCCTGTCGGCGGCCAGCCGCCGACAGGGAACGGGGTGCCGGGGCGTGGTCGGGTGCCATCGCAGCGAGGCTCTCGATCAGCTCGGCTACGTGCGGACTGGCCAGACGCACGTAGCGGTGGCGTCCCTGCCGTGCCTCGGCAAGCAGGTTTCCGCGCACGAGCGCGTGCAAGTGCTCGGTCGCGGTCGAGGGCGCCACCCCCGCATGGCGCGCCAGTTCCGTTGCCGTCCATGCCCGGCCGTCAAGCAGGGCCAGACAGAAGGCTGCCCGTGTGCCATCGGCCAGCAGCCTGGCCACGGAGGCCAGATCAGGGCCGGTCTCGTGTGCGCGCCGCATGTCCATACGGTCCATTGTCACCCGTGACACTTCGGCCCCTGCCGAAACGACCCGATCTTAGGCTGTCCACCATGCACACAACACCTCCCAGCACCCTGCCCACAGGGACTGTCGTCACTCACCTGGAGATCGAGCCGAGCATCTTGTACTTCGGGACGCCAGTGGTACTCCTCTCGACAGAGAATCAGGACGGCTCGTTCAACCTTGCCCCGATATCCTCCGCATGGGCACTCGGACAGACGGTCGTGATCGGACTGGGCCGCGACGGGCAGACCGCGCACAACCTCTGCAGCCGACCCGACCTGGTGATCAGCCTGCCGGCCCCCGCTCAGTGGCCGGAGGTAGAGAGACTGGCGCCACTGACCGGCCGGAATCCAGTGCCCTCGACCAAGGCCAAGGGCTGCCGCTTCGAGCCGGACAAGTTCGCCGCAGCCGGCCTGACCGGCAAACCGTCCCACCTGGTCCGGCCGCCTCGCGTCGCCGAATGTCCGATCCAGCTGGAGGCCCGCGCGGAGCGGGTGCAGCCGGACGTCTCCGGAGGATTCGTCATCGTCGAGGCGGTCGTGCACAAGGTCCACGCCGACTCCCGCATCGTCGTTCCCGGCACCGACCACATCGACCCCGCCGCTTGGAGCCCCCTCATCTACAACTTCCGCCACTACTTTGGACTCGGCCCGGAACGCGGCCATTCCTACCGCAGCCAGACACCCCGCAGCTCCGAGGGTCCTGCCGCAGAACACGCGCTCGTTGGCACCGCGCCCAACTGAGTTCAGGCGGCCTGGCCGAGGCCGGAGGCGGTGAGGTCCTGGTCGCGCAGCGGGGTGAAGTCGACGTCGAGTTTCGTCTCGTACGCGTCGGGCTGGATGCCGAGTTCGTGCGTGGAGTACTCGCCGAACCGGTTGATGTGCTCGGTCAGGTACGGCGAGATGTGGGCCAGGTCCTCCGGGTCGATCTCCCACCCTTCGTCCAGCAGTTGCCGCACGATCTCCGCGATGTCCAGGGCGTTATGGAAGATCACCGCGTTCGTGAGCAGAGCGTTGAACTTCATCGCCTTCTCCTGCTCGATCGGGTCGTTGTCGGCGATGACGCCGCGGTTGCCGAAGCCGATCCACTGCGAGAACCGGTTGAACGACTCCACCTTGTTCGTGGCCGCTGTGACCCGCCGACGCAGCGGCGCGTCCGAGAGGTAGCGCAGCAGCTGCACGGTGCGGATCACACGGCCGACCTCGCGGAAGGCGGCGTAGGTGGCGTTCTTCCTCGACCCCGACCGCACGCGCTTGAGGAGCGTGGAGGAGGAGATCGCCCCCTCGCGTACCGAGACGGCCACGCGCATCAGGTGCCGGAACTGGGACTCGATCAGGTCACAGTCGATGATGTTCTTGCCCGGCTCCCCGAACAGGGCGTCGATGTGCACGTACTCCGTCTGCTTGGAGGGCCGGTAGAAGGTCAGTTCCTTCCAGTTCCTGATCCTGGGCATCAGGTCGAAGCCCAGCAGGTGGGCGAGCGCGAAGACAGGGAAGCTCTTTATGTGGACAGTTCAAGTTGATCTTCCTCCGAGGTGTTGTCAGGCCGCGCGGACATAAGGTGAGGCTTTCGACGAGGTGGCAGGGGGAAGCGTTGTGGAGGTCACCGTTCAATGGATACGGACGTCCTGGACGAAGCAGTCTCGTGGAGGAGAGGCCGCGGCTCGCAGGAACGCCGTCCCGGTCGGCTTTCGTGTCCCGCCTATGACGCCCGCGGTCGCGCACGTGGTCCGCATGCATGAGAGCGACGGCTTCGACCCCTTCGACGGCCAGGAAGACCTGCGCAAGGTCGACGTCCAGCTCCGCGAAGACAAGGGTCGGTTGCGAGTCCTGCCCCGGGTCCAGCCCCTCTTTGCCATACCTCCTCGGCCACGACGGCCCCCGGCTGTACGGCTTGTTCCCGGACAGTGGGTCCGCTGGCAGCTCAACTACCGTTTCAGCAGCGCGGCGGGAGTGCGGGGATGGTCGTACTGGCTCGACACCTTCAACATCGCTTACGGCCCGGTGGAAGCTGACGTGTTCTTCTCTCCGCCCACGGTTCTTGTCGATGAGCGAGGACCGGTCCGATAGCCCCCAGGTAGCAGTCACGAGCTGGTGTTCCCAGCTTCCTCTTCCGGATGGGCGGGTTGCCCGAGGTCCGCGAGGAGCTTTTCGATGCGGTCGCTGGTGCAGCGGTGTCGTTCGACCTCGCGCTCCCAGCCGCGTTGGGCGGCGTCGAAAGCGAGAGTCTGCTCGACTTCGCGTCGGGCCCGCAGACGTGGTGCGTACTCGGGCGTGGTGACGAACTTCGCGCAGGTCAAGTAGAGGTCGCATTCACAGGGGCCTTCGGCGGGGAGACGGAGGCAGCGGCCGAGTTCGAGTTCGGTCTTGAAGAAGTTCGTCGTGAGCCAGTCGACCGCGGTGTCCGGCAGTGAGCCGTTGCGCAGTTCGTCGGCGGCCGGCCCGGCGATCGTGGCGCCGGGGCCGAGCACGGCCTTGTAGTCGCGCAGTACTTCCTGGTCACTGATCTGCGCATAGACCAGGGCCATGCTGACGGAGGTGTGGCCGAGCACCTTCATGATGGTGTGGAGCTTCGCGCCGCGCTCAGCGAGCTGGGTGCCGACGGTGTGCCGGAACCGGTGGGCCGAGACGGTGCCGCGTCCGGTGCCGGCGCGACCGCCCGGGCGGACCAGTCCGGCAGCCTTGCAGGCGTCCTGGATCGGCGTCTCGAACAGGTAGAAGGTTGTCAATCCCCTGATTTCGTAGAGACCTTGTTATGCAACTTGGCCCTGATGGTGGGTGTGGTTGCGTGCTTCTTGGATGGTGTTCTCGAACGTGACGGGCGGCTGCCCGCCGGCGGCGCTGTGGCGCCTCCTCGTGTTGTAGAAGTCGGTGATCCAGGTCGCGGTCTTGATCCTGGCCTCGGCCCGGGTGTCGAAGCGGTGCCGGTGGACGTACTCGACCTTCAGCACAGAGTGGAACGACTCCGCGGCGGCGTTGTCCTGCGCCGACCCCACGCGCCCCATCGACTGCACCACGCCCCACCGGCCGCAGAGCTGCTGGAACGCCGCACTGGTGTATTCCGAGCCGCGGTCCGAATGAAAGATCACGCCGTCCACCTCGCCACTCCGGGTGGCGATCGCCATCTGCAGTGCGGCGCTGACCAGGGAGGTGTCGTGCCGGGAACCCATGGCGTAACCGAGTGCCCGGCGGGAGAACGCGTCGTGGACGGAGGCAAGGTAGAGCTTGCCCTCGCCGGTGTCGATCTCGGTCATGTCGCCCCACCACAGCACGTCCGGAGCGATGGCGTCGAACCCGCGTCGCACCAGGTCAGGAGAGGCTTTCCGTTTGCCCTGCCGCGTCAGCGACTTGCGTCGACGCGGCGGCCTGCGGCCCTGGAGGCCGAGCTCGGCCATGATGTCGGCGACGGTGTTCCGCGACACCTGCCAGCCCTCCTCCCACAGATCCAGCGTGATCCTCGGCGAGCCGTACGTCCTGCCCGACCGGTCGAAGAAATACCGGATCCTCTCCGCCAGCTCGGCCAGTCTCACCTCGCGTTTCGTCGGCCGGTCAGGGCGCCGGTGCCACTTGTAGAACCACGCCTCCGACACCCCCAGAGCACGGCACGAGACGCGATACGGAATGTTGCACTCGGTCTTCTGGTCGCTGATCACCCCGACGACAGCCGTCGGGTCCGCCGCAGCTACTTCACCCAGATGACCATGCAGCGTTTGAGGCCATCACGCTCCATGACCAGCTCCTTGTTGTCCTTCCGCAGCTGGGCGTTCTCCCGCCGCAACCGGACCAGTTCCTCGCTCTCCACCGCCTGGCCGGCCCCGGCCCCGCCGACCCTGCGGGCCCGCGAGACCCAGCTCGCCAGCGTCGTCTCGTTGATCCCCAAATCCTTCGCGACCTGCCCGACCGGCTTCCCGGTCTCGGTCACGATCCGCACAGCCCCCTCACGGAACTCCGCGTCGAACTTCCGCCTCTTCTCCGCCGTGACTCCCAACTTCCCCTGCAGTCACGGTCTCTACGCTACGAGGGAAGACTCACGCCGAAGCCACCTTGCCCGCCGTGCGCTCCGACGTCACCGGCCCAGCGGGTTCGGCCACTCCGCCAACGGGATCCGCTTGATCTCCAGCACGTCGCCGAGCGCGCCCCACTCGTCCCTCCCCAGCCGCGTCAACGGCCGCAGCGCACCGATGTCCGGCAGCCCGTCTTCCGCCATCACGGCCTCCGACACCACCGCGTACACCACGCGCCCGAACACCACGGTCGAGTCACCCAGCCGGAGCGTGCTGTGCAGCTCGCACTCCAGCGCCACCGGAGACGCCGCCACCCGCGGCGGCTTCACCCGCGCACTGGGCTCCCGGGCGATCCCCACCTCGTCGAACTCGCTCACCCCGTGCGGAAAGTCCGTCGCCGTCGCGTTGATCTGCTCGAACAGGTGCTCCGGCGCCAGGTTCACCACGAACTGCCCGGTCTCCTCCACGTTCCGCACCGAGTCCTTCCGCCCCACCGACGTGAACTGCACGATCGGCGGGCTCACACACGACACCGTGAAGAAGCTGTGCGGTGCGAGGTTGTCACAAAAGCCGTCTCGGTCGGTCGTCGACACCCAGGCGATCGGCCGGGGCACGACCACCGAGGTCAGAAGCTTGTAGAACGCGTTGCGGTCCTGCTGGACAGGGTCGAAGTCGATGCGCATGGGGCCAGTATCCACGCGCGCGGCCTCTCCCATACCTGGGGATCGCGGCCTGACCAAACCTGTGCTTCTCCCGAAGGTGCCCGGTATCGGACGACCCACGCACCGAAAGCCGAGCCCCATGTCCACCACCACCCCGTCCCCGTGGGACGACCTCACCATCCCCCCCCGCACGACCGCAAGCAGGGC